>NZ_JAUSVX010000022.1 GCF_030814995.1 Labrys wisconsinensis
GCGGCATCGTCAAGGTCGGCGAGGAAATCGAGATCGTCGGCATCCGTCCGACGCAGAAGACGACGGTGACGGGCGTGGAGATGTTCCGCAAGCTCTTGGACCAGGGCCAGGCGGGCGACAACATCGGGGCGCTGCTGCGCGGCACCAAGCGCGAGGACGTGGAGCGCGGGCAGGTGCTGTGCAAGCCGGGCTCGGTGAAGCCGCACACCAAGTTCAAGGCCGAGGCCTACATCCTGACCAAGGAAGAGGGCGGTCGGCACACGCCGTTCTTCACCAACTACCGTCCGCAGTTCTACTTCCGGACGACGGACGTGACGGGCATCGTGACGCTGCCGGAAGGCACGGAGATGGTGATGCCGGGCGACAACATCTCGATGGACGTGGCGCTGATCGTGCCGATCGCCATGGAGGAGAAGCTGCGCTTCGCCATCCGCGAAGGTGGCCGCACCGTCGGCGCCGGCGTCGTCGCGACCATCATCGAGTGATCAACCTCCGGCGTGCCGGTCGCAAGACCGGCACTCTCGGTTCAATGCCGGTCGCAAGGCCGGCACCACACTTCCGGAGTTGAGGTCATGAACGGCCAGAACATCCGCATCCGTCTCAAGGCGTTCGATCATCGTATCCTCGATGCATCGACCCGCGAGATCGTCTCGACGGCCAAGCGCACCGGCGCTGCGGTCCGTGGGCCGATCCCGCTACCGACGCGGATCGAGAAATATACCGTGAACCGCTCACCGCACGTCGACAAGAAGTCGCGCGAGCAGTTCGAGATGCGCACGCACAAGCGCCTGCTCGACATCGTCGACCCTACGCCTCAGACCGTGGACGCGCTGATGAAGCTCGACCTCGCCGCCGGCGTGGATGTCGAAATCAAGCTCTGATCGTGCCTCGAGGATTAGGAACGAACGCCATGCGTTCAGGTGTCATCGCACAGAAGATCGGCATGAGCCGCGTCTACAACGACGCCGGCGAGCATGTCCCGGTCACGGTCCTCAAGCTGGATGGCTGCCAGGTCGTCGCTCACCGGACCGAAGACAAGAACGGCTACACGGCGCTGCAGCTCGGCGCCGGCCTGGCCAAGGTCAAGAACACGACGCGCGCCCAGCGCGGCCACTTCGCCGTGGCCCAGGTCGAGCCCAAGCGCAAGATCGTCGAGTTCCGCGTTCCCGAGACCGATCTCATCCCGGTCGGCGCGACGATCACGGCGGACCATTTCGTCCCCGGCCAGTTCGTCGACGTCACCGGCACCACGGTCGGCAAGGGCTTTGCCGGCTCGATGAAGCGCTGGAACTTCGGCGGCCACCGCGCCAGCCACGGCAACTCGGTCACGCATCGTGCCCATGGCTCGACCGGCCAGCGCCAGGACCCCGGCAAGACCTTCGCCGGCAAGAAGATGGCAGGCCATATGGGCGATGAGCGCGTCACCACCCTGAACCTCAAGGTCGTTCGCACCGATGTCGAGCGCGGCCTGATCCTGGTCGAAGGGGCCGTTCCCGGCTCCAAGGGCGGATGGATCACCATCCGCGATGCGGTCAAGAAGGCCTTGCCGGAAGCGGCGCCGAAGCCCGGCGCGTTCCGCTTGCCCGAAGCTGCGTCCGCAGCGGCCGGCGAGTGAGGAGGAGCCGATGAAACTCAGCATCACCACTTTCGAGGGCGCCGAGGCCGGCTCCGTCGAGCTGTCCGACGAGATTTTCGCGCTGGAGCCGCGCGCGGACATCCTGCAGCGCGTCGTGCGCTGGCAGCTCGCCAAGCGCCAGGCCGGCACGCACAAGACCCTCGGCCGTTCGGAGATCAACCGGACGAAGAAGAAGCTGTACAAGCAGAAGGGCACCGGCGGCGCTCGCCACGGCGCCGCGTCCGCGCCGCAGTTCCGCGGCGGCGGTCGCGCCTTCGGTCCGGTCGTGCGCAGCCATGCCCACGACCTGCCCAAGAAGGTGAGGGCGCTGGGCCTCAAGCACGCGCTCTCGGCCAAGGCGAAGGAGCAGCAGCTCATCGTCGTCGACCAGGCGACGCTGTCGGAGGCCAAGACCAAGGCGCTGAAGGAGACCTTCTCCAAGCGTGGCCTCGCCAACGTGCTGATCGTCGACGGCGCCGCCGTGGACGCCAACTTCGCGCTGGCCGCCCGCAACATTCCGAACGTCGACGTGCTGCCCGTGCAGGGCATCAACGTCTACGACATCCTGCGCCGCGACAGCCTCGTGCTGACCAAGGCCGCGGTCGAAGCGCTGGAGGCACGGTTCAAATGACCCCCGTCGATGTCAGGCATTACGACGTGATCCTGTCGCCGGTCATCACCGAGAAGGCGACGGCGCTCACCGAACACAACCAGGTGGTCTTCCGCGTCCGCAGCGACGCGACGAAGCCGCAGATCAAGGCCGCGGTCGAGAAGCTCTTCGATGTCAAGGTCACGAGCGTGAACACGATCGTGCGCAAGGGCAAGGTGAAGCGTTTTCGTGGGACCGTCGGGGTCCAGAGCGACGTCAAGCGCGCGATCGTCACGTTGGCCGAAGGCCAGACGATCGACGTGACGACGGGCCTGTAAGGCGCGCCGGGAAGGGACAGAGAGATGGCTCTCAGGACATACAAGCCGGTCACGCCGAGCCTGCGACAGCTGGTGCTGGTCGACCGCTCGGGCCTCTACAAGGGCGCCCCGGTCAAGGCGCTGACCGAAGGCCTCAACAAGTCGGGCGGCCGCAACAATGCCGGCCGCATCACCTCCTGGCGCAAGTCGGGCGGCCACAAGCGCAGCTACCGCGTCGTCGACTTCAAGCGTCGCAAGCTGGACGTGCCGGCTACGGTGGAGCGGATCGAGTACGACCCGAACCGCACCGCCTTCATCGCGCTCTTGAAGTACGCGGACGGCGAGGTCTCCTACATCCTGGCGCCGCAGCGCCTGGCCGTGGGCGACAGCGTCGTGGCCAGCGCCCAGGCGGACGTCAAGCCGGGCAATGCGATGCCGATGGCGGCGATGCCGGTCGGGACGATCGTCCACAATGTCGAGATGAAGCTCGGCAAGGGTGGCGCGATCGCCCGGTCCGCGGGCTCCTACGCCCAGATCGTCGGCCGCGACGGCGCCTACGTCATCGTCCGCCTCAACTCGGGCGAGCAGCGTCTGGTCCTGTCGAGCTGCTTTGCCACCATCGGCGCGGTCTCGAACCCGGATCACATGAACATCTCGCTCGGCAAGGCGGGCCGCTCGCGCTGGCTCGGCATCAAGCCGGCGGTGCGTGGCGTCGCCATGAACCCGATCGACCATCCGCACGGCGGCGGCGAAGGCCGCACCTCCGGCGGCCGTCACCCCGTCACGCCCTGGGGCAAGCCGACCAAGGGCAAGAAGACGCGGTCCAACAAGGCGACGAACAAGTTCATCGTCTCCTCGCGCCACGCCAAGAAGAAGTAAGGAGACGGATCGTGTCCCGTTCAGTCTGGAAAGGTCCGTTCGTCGACGGGTATCTCCTGAAGAAGGCGGATGCCGCGCGCAACTCCGGCCGCAGCGAAGTGATCAAGACCTGGAGCCGTCGCTCCACCATCCTGCCGCAGTTCGTCGGCCTCGTCTTCGGGGTCTACAACGGGCAGAAGCACGTGCCGGTCACCATCTCCGAGGAGATGGTCGGCATGAAGCTCGGCGAGTTCTCCCCCACGCGGACCTTCTACGGGCACGCGGCGGACAAGAAGGCGAAGAGGAAGTAAGCGATGGGCAAGCCCAAGTCCCCCCGCGCGCTCCCGGACAACGAAGCCAAGGCGGTTGCGCGCATGCTGCGGGTCTCCCCGCAGAAGCTCAACCTCGTCGCCTCGCTGATCCGCGGCAAGAAGGTCGATTCGGCCCTGGCCGACCTCACCTTCTCGCGCAAGCGCATCGCCGGCGACGTCAAGAAGACGCTGCAGAGCGCCATCGCCAATGCCGAGAACAATCACGGCCTCGACGTGGACGACCTGATCGTCTCCGAGGCCCATGTCGGCAAGGCATTCGTGATCAAGCGCTTCCATGCCCGCGCCCGCGGCCGGGCCGGACGCATCGAGAAGCCGTTCTCGAACCTGACGGTCGTGGTCCGCCAGGTCGAGGCGAAGGCCTGAGGAGCCAAAGATGGGTCAGAAGATCAATCCGATCGGCCTGCGTCTCGGCATCAACCGGACCTGGGACTCGCGCTGGTTCGCCGGCAAGAACGAGTACGGCCAGCTTCTCCATGAGGACATCGCCATCCGCACGGCGCTGATGAAGCAGCTCAAGCAGGCGGCGGTGTCGAAGATCGTCATCGAGCGTCCGCACAGGAAGTGCCGCGTCACCATCCAGTCGGCGCGCCCGGGCATCGTGATCGGCAAGAAGGGCGCCGATATCGACAAGCTCAAGAAGATCGTGTCGAAGATCACCTCCTCGGAGGTGCACATCAACATCGTCGAGGTGCGCAAGCCCGAGATCGACGCCACCCTGGTGGCGGAATCGATCGCCCAGCAGCTCGAGCGTCGCGTCGCCTTCCGTCGTGCCATGAAGCGCGCCGTGCAGTCGGCCATGCGCCTGGGTGCCGAAGGCATCCGCATCAACTGCTCGGGGCGCCTGGGCGGCGCCGAGATCGCGCGCCTGGAATGGTATCGCGAGGGCCGGGTGCCGCTGCACACGCTGCGCGCCGACGTCGATTACGGCACGGCGACTGCCTTCACCACCTTCGGCACCTGCGGCATCAAGGTCTGGATCTTCAAGGGCGAAATCCTTGAGCACGATCCGATGGCCCAGGACAAGCGCATGGCGGAGGCCGAGGGCGGCCGCTCGTCGTCGCGCCGCGGCGAGGCGTGAGCCGATCGCGTCAGGCCGGATTGAGAGAGTAGAACCATGCTGCAACCCAAGCGCACCAAGTTTCGCAAAGCCTTCAAGGGGCGCATCCACGGCGTGGCCTCCAGCGGCGCGCTGTTGAACTTCGGCCAGTTCGGCCTGAAGGCGCTGGAGCCCGAGCGCGTCACCGCGCGGCAGATCGAGGCGGCCCGCCGCGCGATCACCCGCGAGATGAAGCGCCAGGGCCGCGTCTGGATCCGCGTCTTCCCTGATGTTCCCGTGACCAGCAAGCCGGCCGAAGTGCGCATGGGCAAGGGCAAGGGCGCGCCGGACCACTGGGCCGCCCGCGTCAAGCCCGGCCGCATCATGTTCGAGATCGACGGCGTGGCCGAGGACGTCGCCCGCGCGGCGCTGACCCTCGGCGCGGCCAAGCTGCCGATCAGGACGCGCTTCATCCAGCGCATTGCCGAGTGACGGAGGATCCGATGAAAGCCGCCGACATCAAGGTGATGACGGAAGACCAGCTCTCCGACGAGCTCGCCAAGCTGAAGAAGGAGCAGTTCAACCTGCGCTTCCAGAAGGCGACCGGCCAGCTGGAGAACACTTCGCGGGTGCAGGTCGTTCGCCGCACCATCGCGCAGATCAAGACGGTTCAGCGCCAGAAGGCCGTTTCGGCCGCGAAGGCGTGAGGAGGTTCGGATGCCAAAACGCGTCCTGCAAGGCGTCGTCGTTTCCGACAAGAACGACAAGACGATCGTGGTCAAGGTGGAGCGCCGCTTCACCCATCCGCTCTTGAAGAAGACGGTGCGCCGCACCAAGAACTACCATGCGCATGACGAGGCGAACGGCGCCAAGGTCGGCGACATCGTGTGGATCGAGGAAGGCCGTCCCCAGTCCAAGCTCAAGCGCTGGGTGCTGGTGGAAGGCGAGGCGGCGAAGTCCGAGTAGGGCCTCGCCGCGGCCGGCCTTCGGGGCGGCATGATCCACGCGCAAGGCTGGCCTGACGGCCGGCAGACCATAAAGGCGCTCGGTCGAGCGCCTTTGCGCTTGAGATTGGGACGGCATGCCGCTATGAGGCACGCTTTCCCGTACAGCAAGGACGACGCGTCCGTGGGATGCGTCTGCCAAACCCGGGGTTGGGCCGGGTCCGCGCCAATGCGGATACCAGCCTGCGAAGAAAAAGAGGGTTCGTCATGATTCAGATGCAGTCGAATCTCGACGTCGCGGACAATTCCGGCGCGCGTCGTGTGATGTGCATCAAGGTTCTCGGCGGCTCGAAGCGGAAATATGCTTCCGTGGGCGACGTCATCGTCGTCTCGATCAAGGAAGCCATTCCGCGCGGGCGCGTCAAGAAAGGCGATGTGATGAAGGCCGTCGTGGTGCGCACGGCCAAGGACATCCGCCGTCCCGACGGTTCGGTGATTCGCTTCGACCGCAACGCGGCCGTGCTGATCAACAACCAGAAGGAGCCGGTCGGCACGCGTATCTTCGGACCGGTTCCGCGCGAGTTGCGCGCCAAGAACCACATGAAGATCATTTCGCTTGCGCCGGAGGTGCTGTGATGGCCGCCAAGATCAAGAAGGGCGACAAGGTCGTCGTGCTGACCGGGCGGTCCAAGGGCCGTTCCGGCGAAGTGATCCAGGTTTTCCCCAGCGAGAACCGCGCCCTGGTCCGCGGCATCAACGTCGTGCGCCGCCACCAGAAGCAGACCGCGAGCCAGGAAGGCGGCGTCGTCTCCAAGGAGGCGCCGATCGACCTCAGCAACGTCGCGCTCGCCGATCCCAAGGACGGCAAGCCGACGCGGGTCGGGTTCAAGGTTCTGGACGACGGGCGCAAGGTCCGGTTCGCCAAGCGTTCGGGAGAGACGATCGATGCCTGAGGCGACCTACACGCCGCGCATGAAGGCGTATTACGCCGATGTGGTGCGGCCCAAGCTGATCGAGCAGTTCGGCTACAAGAACCCCATGGAAGTGCCGACGATCGACAAGATCGTCCTCAACATGGGCGTGGGCGAAGCCACCGGCGATTCCAAGAAGGCCTCGGTCGCCGCCGGCGATCTGGCTCTGATCGCCGGCCAGAAGCCGGTGGTGACGCGGGCCCGCAAGGCCATCGCGCAGTTCAAGGTGCGCGAGAACATGCCGATCGGCGCGAAGGTCACCCTTCGCAAGATGCGGATGTTCGAGTTCCTCGATCGCCTCGTGACCGTCGCGCTCCCCCGGGTTCGCGACTTCCGCGGGCTGAACCCGAAGAGCTTCGACGGGCGCGGCAACTACGCGCTCGGTCTCAAGGAACACATCATTTTCCCTGAGATCAACTACGACAAGGTCGACCAGGTCTGGGGCATGGACATCATCGTGTGCACCACGGCCAAGACCGACGAGGAGGCTCGCGCTCTCCTCAAGTTGATGAATTTCCCCTTCCGGCAGTGAGGCGGGCCTGCCCGACCTCAAACGCGGAACGTTGGAGTCCTTAAATGGCGAAGAAAAGTTCGATCGAGAAGAACAAGCGCCGCGCCGCCCTGGTGAAGAAGTTCGGGGCCAAGCGCGAACGTCTGAAGACCATCGCCAACAACGAGACGTTGTCGATGGAAGAGCGCTTCATGGCGCGCCTCAAGCTGTCCGAGCTGCCGCGCAACTCCGCCAAGGAGCGCGTGCGCAACCGCTGCGAGGTGACGGGCCGTCCGCGGTCGGTCTATCGCAAGCTGAAGATGTCGCGCATCGCGCTGCGCGAACTCGGCTCGAAGGGCCTCGTGCCCGGGCTCGTGAAGTCGAGCTGGTGAGGAGGCATCGTCATGGCGATCAATGATCCTGTCGGCGACATGCTGACCCGCATCCGCAACGCGCAGATGCGCCGCAAGGGCACGGTGGTGACGCCGGGCTCGAACCAGCGCGCCCGCGTCCTCGAGGTGCTGCAGGCCGAGGGCTATATCCGCGGCTTCACCGTTGCCGATTTCGGCGCCGGCCGCAGCGAGTTCACCATCGAGCTGAAATATTATGACGGCGTGCCGGTGATCCGCGAGATCGCTCGCGTGTCCAAGCCCGGCCGTCGCGTCTACGCGTCGGTGAAGAACCTGCCGCGCGTCGCCAACGGTCTGGGCGTGTCCATCGTCTCGACCCCGCGCGGCGTCATGTCCGATCACCAGGCGCGCGACGCGAATGTCGGCGGCGAAGTGATCTGCACCGTGTTCTGAGCCGGAGGAGAAAAACATGTCTCGTATCGGCAAGAAACCGGTCGCCGTGCCGGCGGGCGTCACCGCCTCGCTCGACGGCCAGACCGTCAAGGCCAAGGGCCCGAAGGGCGAGCTCGCCTTCCTCGTGCCGGACCTCGTGTCCGTCTCGCTGGACGCGGGCCTCGTCAAGGTGCAGCCGCGCGACGAGTCCAAGCCCGCGCGTGCCCAGTGGGGCATGTCGCGCACCATGGTCTCGAATATTTTCGTGGGCGTGACCAAGGGCTTCGAGAAGAAGCTCGAGATCAACGGCGTCGGCTACAAGGCCGCCGTCGCCGGCAAGGTGCTGAAGCTGTCGCTCGGCTATTCCCACGACGTCGATTTCCCGATCCCCGAGGGGATCGCGATCGTCGCGTCCAAGCCGACCGAGCTGCTGATCACCGGCATCGACAAGCAGAAGGTCGGCCAGGTCGCGGCGGAGATCCGCGAATATCGCGGCCCCGAGCCCTACAAGGGCAAGGGCGTCAAGTACGCCGGCGAGTTCATCTTCCGCAAGGAAGGCAAGAAGAAGTAACGGACCAGACCCATGGCAAACGCAAGGCAAGCTCTCGAGCGCCGCAAGGCGCGTGTCCGCCGGGCCCTCCGCACGGCGGCGAACGGACGGCCGCGCCTCTCGGTGTTCCGCTCCTCCAAGCACATCTACGCCCAGCTCATCGACGATGCGAAGGGCGAGACCATCGCCGCCGCTTCCTCGATCGAGAAGGATCTGCGCGGCAGCTTGAAGACCGGCGCCGACGTCGAGGCGGCTGCGGCGATCGGCAAGCTCCTGGCGGAGCGGGCCATCGCCAAGGGCGTCAAGGACGTCTTGTTCGATCGCGGAGGCTACCTCTTTCACGGCCGCGTCAAGGCTCTCGCCGACGCGGCTCGTGAAGGTGGCCTCAACTTCTAAGGACGGATCCAATGGCTCGTGAACGTGAACACAACCGTCAGCGCGAAGAGCGCGACAGCGAGTTCGTGGACCGCCTCGTCCACATCAACCGTGTTGCCAAGGTGGTGAAGGGCGGCAAGCGTTTCGGCTTTGCCGCGCTCGTCGTGGTCGGTGACCAGAAGGGCCGCGTCGGCTTCGGCCACGGCAAGGCCCGCGAGGTGCCGGAGGCCATCCGCAAGGCGACCGACCAGGCCAAGCGCGGCCTGATCCGCGTGTCGCTGCGCGAGGGCCGCACCCTGCACCACGACGTCAACGGCCGCCACGGCGCCGGCAAGGTGGTGCTGCGCGCCGCTCCGGCCGGTACCGGCATCATCGCCGGCGGCCCGATGCGCGCGGTGTTCGAGTCCGTCGGCATGCATGACGTGGTGGCCAAGTCGCTGGGCTCGTCCAACCCCTACAACCTGGTCCGCGCCACGTTCGACGCGCTGAAGCGCGAGGACAGCCCGCGCTCCGTCGCGGCCCGCCGCGGCCTCAAGGTGTCGCAGATCCAGAGCCGGCGTCAGGGCATCGACGCCGAGTCGACGGATTGACGGGAGACAAGACCATGGCGAAGACCAAGACCGTCACCGTCGAGCAGATCGGCAGCCCGATCCGCCGCACCCAGGACCAGCGCGCCACGCTCGTCGGCCTCGGGCTCAACAAGATCCGCCGCCGCTCGACGCTGGAAGACACGCCCGCCGTGCGCGGCATGATCGCCAAGCTCGGGCACCTCGTCCGCGTGGTCGAGGCCGAGTAAGGAGACGCGACGATGAAACTCAACGAGATCAGCGACAATGCGGGCGCCACCAAGGCCCGCATGCGCATCGGCCGCGGCATCGGCTCCGGCAAGGGCAAGACCGGCGGGCGCGGCGTCAAGGGCCAGAAGGCGCGCACCGGCGTCGCCGTGAAGGGCTTCGAAGGCGGCCAGATGCCGCTGCATCGGCGCCTGCCGAAGCGCGGCTTCACCAACATCTTCCGTGAAGAGTACACGACGGTGAACCTGGACCGCATCCAGACCGCCGTCGACGCCGGCAAGCTCGACGCCGGCAAGCCGGTGACGGCCGAGGCGCTGATCGCGGCGGGCGTGGTGCGCCGCGCCAAGCACGGCGTCAAGCTGCTCGGCTCCGGCGAGATCACGGCCAAGGTCGCCGTCGAGGTCGCGGCCGCGTCGAAGGGCGCGGTCGAGGCCGTCGAGAAGGCGGGCGGCTCGGTCAAGCTGCTCGCCCCCGTGGCAAAGGCCGAGGCCTGATCCTACATCAGCACAGCCCGCCGGCTTTCGGCGGGCTGCGCCCATTTCGGCGCTGGGGACACGGCGGAGCATCAGATGGCATCGGCGGCCGAGCAGCTTGCTGCGAACATCAACTGGGGCGCCTTCTCGAAGGCGGACGAGCTCAAGAAGCGGATCTGGTTCACGCTGGGCGCGCTGCTGGTCTATCGCCTCGGCACCTATATTCCGCTGCCGGGCATCAATCTGGCTGAATATTCCCGGGCCTTCGGCAGCCAGGACCAGGGCATCATCGGCCTGTTCAACATGTTCTCGGGCGGCGCGGTCAGCCGCATGGCGATCTTCGCGCTCGCCATCATGCCCTACATCTCCGCCTCGATCATCATCCAGCTCCTGACCAGCGTCATCCCCTCGCTCGAGGCCCTGAAGAAGGAGGGCGAGGCCGGGCGCAAGGTCATCAACCAGTACACGCGCTATCTCACCGTCGTGCTCGCCACGGCGCAGGCCTGGGGCATCGCCGTCGGCCTGGAGGGGGGCGGACAAATCGTCGCGGACCCCGGCATCTTCTTCCGCATCTCGACCACGATCACCCTGGTCGGCGGCACCATGTTCCTGCTCTGGCTCGGCGAGCAGATCACCGCGCGCGGCATCGGCAACGGCACCTCGCTGATCATCATGTCCGGCATCGTCGCCGAGTTCCCGGTGCATCTGGCGCAGACCTTCGAGCTCGGCCGCCAGGGCTCGATCTCGACGCCCTTCCTGATCTTCGCGCTGATCGTGGCGGTGGTCGCCGTGCTCGCCATCGTGTTCTTCGAGCGGGCCCAGCGCCGGCTGCTGATCCAGTATCCCAAGCGCCAGGTCGGCAACCGGCTCTACGAGGGCCAATCGTCGCACCTGCCGCTGAAGCTGAACTCGTCGGGCGTCATTCCGCCGATCTTCGCCTCCTCGCTGCTGCTGCTGCCGACCACGGTCGCCCAGTTCCTGGCGCATGATGATCCGAACTCCTGGCTGTCCACCGTCGCGGTCTATCTCGCGCATGGCCGGCCTCTGTTCATGATCCTCTATGCCCTGCTGATCGTCTTCTTCTGCTTCTTCTACACCGCGATCGTGTTCAATCCGGTGGAGACGGCGGATAACCTGAAGAAGCATGGCGGCTTCATTCCCGGCATCCGGCCGGGCGAGCGGACGGCCGAGTATATCGACTATGTGCTGACCCGGATCACCGTGATCGGCTCGATCTACATTGCCGTGGTCTGCCTGTTGCCGGAGATCATGATCTCCTATGCTCAGATCCCGTTCGTGCTCGGTGGCACCTCGCTTTTGATCGTCGTCAGTGTCACCATGGACACGGTGGCGCAGATTCACGGGCATCTGCTGGCGCACCAGTACGAGGGGCTCGTCAAGAAGTCCAAGCTGAGAGGGAGCAGGCGCGGATGAGATTGATCCTGTTGGGCCCGCCGGGGGCGGGGAAGGGCACACAGGCGGCGCGGCTGGTCGAACTGTACGGTATTCCGCAGCTTTCGACCGGGGACATGCTGCGGGCGGCCGTGAAGGCCGGCACGCCGGTCGGGCTGAAGGCCAAGGCCGTGATGGATTCGGGGTCTCTGGTGTCGGACGATATCGTCGTCGGCATCGTCGCCGACCGTATCGACGAAGCGGATGCCCATAACGGCTTCATCCTCGACGGCTTTCCGCGCACGGTGGCGCAGGCCGAGGCGCTGGACCGCATGCTCGCGAGCAAGGGCATGACGCTCGACGCGGTCATCGAGTTCAAGGTGGACGAATCGGCGCTGCTCGGCCGCATCGAGAAGCGGGCAGCCGACACGGTGGCGGCCGGCGGCAGCGTGCGGGCCGACGACAATCCCGAGGTGTTCAAGACCCGCCTCGAGGCCTATCGCAAGCAGACCGCGCCGCTCACCGACTATTACCGGCACAAGGGCGACCTGCGCGCGGTGGACGGCATGGCCTCGATCGAGGCGGTGGCGGGGCAGATCGACGAGGTCCTCGGGCGGGGCTCGCAGCGCGAGCCGCGCCGCTCGACCGGGACCTGATGGCATCGGCGGGGGGCGCCGGGATGCCCCGGACCCCGCAGGCGCCGATGACGAGAAGGACACGCCCGGCGGCTGCCGGGCGTGGAAGTGTCTTTTGCGGGCTTGACGTCGTTCTGGGGAATCTCTAGAACGCGGCTCTCACGTGATAGGCGCGCGGGTCGGTCGCTCGATTGGAGCGAGCGGCTCGTTTTTGCGCTGGCGTGTCGCCGGCATGGGATGCCGATCTGTCTGCCGCCTCCGGGCGCGCCGGCACGGCAGGACGAAACGGCTCTGGATTCTGTCAGGCTCCGCTTTCGGCGGGAGGCAGGGCAGGCAGGGCGGCTTTATTTGGAGAACGGAACGTGGCCCGCATCGCAGGCGTCAACATTCCCACGGCGAAGCGCGTCGAGATCGCGCTGCAGTATATCCATGGCATCGGCGCGGCCAAGGCCAAGGAGATCGTGGCCAAGGTCGGCATCGCGCCGGAGCGGCGCGTGCACCAGCTCACGGACCAGGAAGTGCTGCAGATCCGCGAGACCATCGACCGCGACTACATGGTCGAGGGCGACCTGCGTCGCGAGGTCTCGATGAACATCAAGCGCCTGATGGACCTCGGCTGCTATCGCGGCCTGCGCCATCGCCGCAGCCTGCCGGTCCGCGGCCAGCGCACGCACACCAATGCCCGCACCCGCAAGGGCAAGGCCAAGCCGATCGCCGGCAAGAAGAAGTAATCGCGGCGCCGCCACGCGGCGGCGACGGCCGCCCCGGGGCTCCCGGGACGGCGCATCGACGACATGCCGGGCCACGGCCCGGTTCGATCAACCGGAACTATCGTTCCCCAGCGTCTGGCATTACGGACGCGCTTGAAGGACAACAGTCATGGCCAAGGAAGCCGCCGGTCGCGTTCGCCGCCGCGAGCGCAAGAACATCGTTTCGGGCGTGGCGCACGTCGCCTCGACCTTCAACAACACGATGATCACCATCACCGACGCGCAGGGCAACACCATCGCCTGGTCGTCTTCGGGCACCATGGGCTTCAAGGGCTCGCGCAAGTCGACCCCCTATGCCGCGCAGATGGCGGCCGAGGATGCGGGGCGCAAGGCCAGCGAGCACGGCATGCGCACCCTCGAGGTCGAGGTCTCCGGCCCCGGCTCCGGCCGCGAGTCGGCGCTGCGGGCGCTGCAGGCTTCCGGCTTCACCATCACGTCGATCCGCGACGTGACGCCGATCCCGCACAATGGTTGCCGCCCGCGCAAGCGTCGTCGCGTCTGACGGATTTGCGTTGCGTGCCGCCGCTCCCGATTTGGGGAGCGGACAGGGCCTGAGGGCCGCTCGAACACCGACCGATAGGTGCCGTTGTGATTCAGAAGAATTGGCAGGAATTGATCAAGCCTCAGAAGCTTGAAGTGACGCCGGGCGACGACGCCAAGCGCCAGGCGACGGCTGTCGCCGAGCCTTTGGAGCGCGGCTTCGGCGTGACCCTCGGCAATGCGCTGCGTCGCGTGCTGCTCTCCTCGCTGCAGGGCGCCGCGGTGACGTCCGTGCACATCGACGGCGTTCTGCACGAGTTCTCGTCGATCCCCGGCGTGCGCGAGGACGTGACCGACATCGTCCTCAACATCAAGGAAGTCGCCATCAAGATGCAGGCCGAAGGGCCCAAGCGGATGGTGCTGAAGAAGCAGGGCCCCGGCCAGGTGCTCGCCGGCGATATCCAGACCATCGCCGACATCGAGATCCTGAACCCAGATCATGTGCTGTGCACCCTCGACGAGGGCGCCGACATCCGCATGGAGTTCACGGTCAACACCGGCAAGGGCTATGTCGCGGCCGACCGCAACCGGCCCGAGGACGCGCCGATCGGGCTCATCCCGGTCGACAGCCTGTACTCGCCGGTCAAGAAGGTGGCGTTCAAGGTCGAGAACACCCGCGAGGGCCAGATCCTCGACTATGACAAGCTGACCATGACGGTGGAGACCAACGGCTCGATCTCGCCGGACGACGCGCTCGCCTATGCCGCGCGCATCATCCAGGACCAGCTGGAAGTGTTCGTCAACTTCGAGGAGCCGCGCAAGGAATCGGAGGCCCCGGCCATTCCGGAGCTCGCCTTCAACCCGGCGCTGCTCAAGAAGGTCGACGAGCTGGAGCTCTCCGTGCGCTCGGCCAACTGCCTGAAGAACGACAACATCGTCTATATCGGCGATCTCATCCAGAAGACCGAGGCGGAGATGCTCCGCACGCCGAACTTCGGCCGCAAGTCGCTGAATGAGATCAAGGAGGTTCTGGCGCAGATGGGCCTGCACCTCGGCATGGACGTGGTCGGCTGGCCGCCCGAGAATATCGAAGAGCTCGCCAAGCGCTTCGAGGAACATTACTGACCCGGGGCACAGGCGCCCATAAATCGAGGATTCCGCCATGCGTCACGGCAAGGCTCATCGCAAATTCAACCGCACCGCGGAGCACCGCAAGGCCATGTTCGAGAACATGGCGGCGTCGCTGATCAAGCACGAGCAGATCGTCACCACGCTGCCCAAGGCCAAGGACCTGCGTCCGATCGTCGAGAAGCTGGTGACCCTCGGCAAGCGCGGCGACCTGCACGCCCGCCGCCAGGCGATCGCCCAGCTCCAGGACGAGGTGATCGTCACCAAGCTGTTCGACGTGCTCGGCAAGCGCTACGCCGGCCGCCAGGGCGGCTATACCCGGGTGCTGAAGGCCGGCTTCCGCCACGGCGACAGCGCCCCGGTCGGCGTGATCGAGTTCGTCGACCGCGACGTCTCGGCCAAGGGCCAGGACTCCGGCCCGACGCAGGCCGAGGCCGAGGCGGCCTGAGCCCGGACGCTCCCTCCGATCGATGCCGCCATTGCGCGGCGTCGCAGCAACCCCGTCGGCGCGAGCCCGCGGGGTTTTTGTTTGGCCGGGTGCCGGCCTTGCCGTCTCCGCCTGTTCGGCAAGCCATGGTGGAGGACCTCGATATCGCTTGCGTCATGAAATGTTATATTATAACAATTCACTCGACGATGCAGAGCGCGGGACGAGCCATGCCGCCGGAATGACCCATGCCACAAGCCGGGCGTCCATGCGGCCTCGCCGCGATTGACCGCCCGTGCGCGCCCTTGCTACATCTGCCGTCGACGGTTCCCTTCGGGGATCAAAAGGGAACACGGTGAGGCCCAAAGCCGAATCCGTGGCTGCCCCCGCAACTGTCAGCGGATCGCCGAGCATCCTCGTGACGCCCCCTCGGGGTGCCATGCCACTGCCATCCCGGACCAGCCGGGCGGGTGGGAAGGCAGATGCAAGGCCAGGATCCGCGAGCCAGGAGACCTGCCGTCGCGATTGAATCCGTTTTCCGGGCGGGGTTGTCCGGGTCAGGAGCCATCATGACGCAGCCATGTCTGCGCACGCCGGGCAGCCATTCTCCGGCGCAGCACACCTGCCATCGATCGACGGCCTGACACGGCTCCGCGCGGCGCTGCCCGCGGCCGTTCGCCAGCATCCGTTCCCGCCGACCCGGCCGAGCCGTCTGCGCGACGGCGTCAGGCCGTTGCAGGGCGGAGGGCCCTTTTCCCTTGAGATCGAGGACAGAATGCCCAATCCAGTCCATGCCCTGTCGCGCCGGCTCGCGCCGGTCCTCATCGCCGGCCTCGCCTGGCTCGCGCCCGGCCCGGCGCCGGCCGCCGAAGCGACCCATTATCCCCTGACCATCCGCAATTGCGGCGCGGACGTCACCTTCGACAAGGCGCCGGGCCGGGCCGTTTCGATCGGCCAGAGCAGCACCGAGATCCTGCTGTCCCTCGGCCTCGCCGACAAGATCGTCGGCACGGCGGTCTGGGTCGGCCCGGTCCTCAAGGGGCACGAGGCCGAGAATGCCCGGATCAAGCGCCTGGCGGACAACAGCCCGAGCTTCGAATCCGTCGTCGGCCAGGAGCCGGACCTGGTGACGGTGCAGTTCGAGTGGGACGTCGGGCCGAACGGGGCGGTGGGCAAGCGCGACCAGTTCTCGGCGCTGAAGATCCCGACCTACATCTCGCCCTCCGACTGCGTCGAGAAGGACAATTCCGGCGGCGGCGACGGCGTCCGCAAGCAGATGTTCACGATGGACCTGGTCTATCAGGAGATCCGCGAGCTCGCCGAGATCTTCGACGTGAACCAGCGGGGCGAAGCGCTGATCGCGGACCTCAGCCGGCGCGAGGCCGAGGCGATCGCCGAGGTCGCCGACGTGAAGGCCAAGGACGTGCCGGTGGTGTTCTGGTTCTCCAGCAAGGAGGTGCAGGGCGATGCCTTCGTCGCCGGCAAGAACGGGGCGCCCGCCTATATCCTGAAGACCCTCGGCGCCAGGAACGTCATCACCACTGACGAGGAGTGGCCGCTGGCGAGCTGGGAGAGCATCGTCGCGACCAACCCGGCGGTGATCGTCATTGCGCAGATGGACCGCCGCCGCTACGCCGCCGACGATCCGGCGGTGAAGGCGAAGTTCCTGGAGACCGACCCCGTCACCAGCAAGCTCGACGCCGTGCGCAACCGGCGCTTCGTGATGATGGACGCCCAGGCGATGAATCCGACGATCCGCACCATCGACGGCATCGAGGCGCTGGCCAAGGGCATCAAGAGCGCCGGGCTCGCCGATTGATCCGCCATCCCTTCCTCCACGGCGGCTGGGGCTTGCGGGCCGTGCTCGCCGCCCTGTCCGTGGCGATGCTGGTCCTCGCCATGGGCTTCGCCGTGTCGATCGGCGAGATGGAGATCCCGCTCGGAACCACCTTCAAGGCCGTCAGCAACGGCCTCCTCGGCACGGACTTCGCCATCAGCCGCATCCAGGAGGGCGTGATCTGGGACTATCGGCTGAGCCGCGCCGTGGTCGCCGCCTGCTGCGGCGGGGCGCTGGCGCTGTCGGGAGCGATCCTGCAGGCCCTGCTGCGCAATCCCCTGGCCGAGCCCTATGTGCTCGGCATCTCCGCCGGCGCCTCCACCGGCGCGGTCGCGGTGACGATCGCCGGCCTCGGCGGCGGGGTGCTGACGCTGTCGGGCGGCGCCTTCATCGGCGCCGTCCTCGCCTTCATCCTGGTCAGCGTCCTGGCCGCGGGGGTCGGCGGCGGGGCGGACCGCATCATCCTCGCCGGGGTCGCCGGCTCCCAGCTCTTCAACGCCCTGACCTCCACCATCGTCACCACCTCGGCCAATGCCGAGCAGGCGCGGGGCGTGATGTTCTGGCTGCTCGGCAATCTCGGCGGCGTGCGCTGGCCCGACGTCTACATCGCCGCGCCCGTCGCTCTCCTCGGCTTCGCCGCCTGCATCCTCCATGCCCGGGCGCTGGACGCCTTCACCTTCGGCGTCGACGCGGCCGCCGCGCTCGGCATCCCCGTCAACCGCGTCCGCGTCGTGCTGTTCGGCCTCACCGCGGCCATGACCGCGACCATGGTCAGCATCGTCGGCTCGATCGGCTTCGTCGGGCTGGTCATCCCCCATGCCGCCCGCTTCCTCGTCGGCCCCGGCCATGCCAGGCTGCTGCCGGCCTCGCTGATGATCGGCGCGGTCTTCATGGTGCTGGCCGACATCGTCTCCCGCATCATCATCCCGCAGCAGATCCTGCCGATCGGCGTCGTGACCGCGCTGTTCGGCGCGCCGGCCTTCGCGGTCATCCTCTATCGGGCGCGGCGGCCGCTGTGACGATCACGGCCAGGGAGGTGCGCTGGGGCACGGCGGGGAAGATGATCGTCGACGGCGTCACGCTCGATGCCGTGCCCGGCCGGATGCTCGGCCTCATCGGCCCGAACGGCTCGGGCAAGTCGAGCCTGCTGCGTCTGATCTGCCGCCTGCGCCGCGTGGCGGGCGGCGTGATCCGGCTCGACGGAGCCGACATGGCCGGGATGGCGCGCCAGGTGATCGCCCGCCGCATCGCGCTGGTGGAGCAGCAGGCGACCACCGAGGCCGAGATCACGGTGCTCGACGTCGTGCGTCTCGGCCGCACGCCGCATCGCGGGGCGCTCTCGCCCTGGACGGAGCGCGACGGCGAGGCGGTCGAGGCGGCGCTGCGCCATGTCGGCATGGCCGGGCGCCGCGACCAGTCCTGGCACACGCTCTCCGGCGGCGAGCGCCAGCGCGTGCACATCGCCCGGGCCCTGGCGCAGACGCCGAGCGAGCTCCTCCTGGACGAGCCGACCAACCATCTCGACGTCCAGCACCAGCTCGAGATCCTCGCCCTGGTGCGCCGCCTGCCGGTGACCTCGATCGTCGCCCTGCACGACCTCAACCTCGCCGCGATGTTCTGCGATGAGATCGCCGTGCTGCGGGAGGGGCGGGTGGTCTCGGCCGGCCCGCCGGACGCGGTGCTGACGGCGGCGATGATCCGCGAGGTCTTCGGCGTCAAGGCCTGCGTCGAGCGCTCGCCGCATCACGGCCGCCTGCATGTGCAGTTCCTGGTCGACTGAGACGGTCGCAGACCGTGGCGAGCCGGCCGCCCACGTTATGCATCCGACGCTGAGCGCGTCGCGACCTGCGGTCAGCCGAGCTCGACGCCCCGGACATGGCCTTCATGGCCATCTTCGTCCGTCGGGAAAGCGGCCTTCACCCAATCGGCAAAAGCCTGAACCGCCGATGTCGGGATCGAGGCTCGCGGAGAGAGAAGATGGAAAGCGTGTCGTACCACCGGCCGAGCATCGACCGGTTGAATCAGCGCCTCGTTCGACAGGAATTTCTCGATCAACGGGGGCCCGATCAAAGCAAAGCCTTGGCCATCGAGCGCAGCCTGGACAAGATTGGTGTATGAATTGACGGTTATCCCAGCCTTTGCCCGGCCCATGTCCAATCCATGAATGCGGAACCACGTCGGCCAGCGCGTGTGCTCGTCGTATGGACCCTCCAAGTGGATCAGCGGATAGTTCAGTAGCTCCGTCGGCGCGAGCGTTGCTCCCGATGGCAGAAAGGTGCTCGCACAGGTGGGGCTGATGGCTTGCCTGACCAGAAACGTCGCCTCCGCATCTTCGAATGGCGGGGCTCCATACCGTATCGCCACGTCGATATTGTCTTCGAAGCCGAGATTGCTGTCCGAGACGATGAATCGAAGCTCGATATCGGGATGGATCGACCGGAACTCGCCCAATCTCGGCGAGAGCCAATAGGTCATGAATCCCGGCGTCGTGCCGACGTTGACGATGTTGCTCTCCGAGTGCCTGCTGATCTCGCTCGTCGCGCGCAATGCCCGTTCGAGCGCGTCGGAGATGGCGAAGTGATATCGCTCACCCGTCCTCGTCAGCTTCACGGCTCGCTGCATCCGCTGGAAGAGAGGGACGCCCAAGAACCGTTCCAGCGCCCGCATCTGCTGGCTGACGGCGACGCGCGAGACGTTGAGCTCCGTCGCCGCCTTGGTAAAGCTCAGATGACGCCCAGCAGCCTCGAAGGTGATAAGAAGGTTGGGGGGCGGAAGCTTGTACCGCAGCTTTTGCATAAAGCTGAGGTTACGCATGCCGTAGGTATTTTGCAACTTGTTATCTCTGGCCGCCCCCGTAGGCTCCCGGCTGGTCAGCACAAAAGCGAGATGGCCACCTGGCGGATCGCGTTCGACACGCACCGGCATGGTCGTCGGCGAAAAGCCACAGGGGAACGAGACATGAAATCGATGTTTGCGGCATTGGGGTTCATCGGCGCGAGCTTGCTGGCAAGCGCATCGCCGGCCAACGCGGCGTGCGGCACCGTCACCATTACCGAAATGAACTGGGCATCGGCCGCCGTCATCACGGCGGTCTCGAGCTTTCTCATGGAGCAGGGCTATGGCTGCACGGTCAAGAAGGTCCCGACCTCCACGGTTCCCGCTTTGACCTCGTTGGCCGAAACAGGGCAGCCCGATATTCTGACCGAAGTCTGGCCCGGCGTGGCCGACATCTACTACAAGCTGGAAAAGGAAGGGAAGATCGTCAAGGTCGCCGACGTGCTCTCCGACGGCGGAGAGGACGGCTGGTGGATACCTGATTATCTGGCCGAAGCACATCCCGAGCTGAAGACGATCGACGGGATATTGAAGAATCCGAAGCTGGTCGGTCGCTTCAACAATTGCCCCGTCGGCACCGGCTGCCGCACCTCGAACGACAACCTGATCAAGGCCTTCGAGCTCGAAAAGAACGGCGTCGAGATCTTCAATCACGGTTCACTCGAAACGCTGGCGGCGTCGATCGCGTCGGCTTACAGCAGCAAGCAACCGTGGTTCGGTTATTACTGGGCTCCCACGAGCGTGCTCGGAAAGTATAAAATGGTCGCCGTCGACATGGGGCCTGTCGATGTCGCCAAGGCGAAGTGCAATGCAACGGCGGATTGTGCAACGCCCGGCAAGACAGGCTGGCCCAAGGCGACAGTCCTCACGACGATGTCCAAGCCGTTCTACGACAAGAATCCGGAACTCGTTGCTCTCATGAGCAAAGTAAGATTTTCCAACGAGGTGATGAGCAAGCTGCTCGCTTGGCAGGACGACAACAAGGGCACTGCGGAAGAGACCGCGGTGCATTTCCTGACGACCTATAAGGATGTCTGGCCGAACTGGCTTTCCGACGAAGCCAAGGCGAAGCTGGCCTCGATCATCAAGTAGGGTGCCGGGTCCGCGGGGATCGTGAACCTGCGGACCCGGTCAATCTTTCCGGTCTTGTGCGTCGTTGGTTCGGCGCCCGATCGACGGTAGGCACCCATGGCATTCTACGATGGCCTCTTCGACTGGCTCGGGCTGCGCGATTGGTGCAACGCGTCCGCGACGAAAGGTCCGATCAGCATGGCCGAGCTCCTCAAGAAGAGCTCCGAGGCCAAGGCGGGCGACCAATCGATCGTCAACGCTCCTTTTCCTTCGCTCGATGCCTTGCATGATGCCTGCAGCGCGATGCCGCGCACGCGCGAGCTGACCTCGGGCATAGAGAACGGATTTCTCTCCGTCCGGGCGGCCCTGAAGTCGGTGCTGGATCCGGTGACGCAGCCCCTGTCCTGGCTCCTCGACTTCTCCTTGCGGGTCGTCGACGTCGTTCCGTGGTGGGTTCTGGTGGTCGCCCTGCTCCTCGTCGTCTATTTCGCCTCGCGGTCCTGGAGCATCCTGGCCTTCGTCGCCGTTACCCTGGCCCTTTTCGGCTTCATCGATCATCTGCACCAGGCGCTGCAGACGATGGTGATCGTCTTCTCCTGCACGTTCATCTGCATTCTGGTGGGCATTCCCATCGGCATTCTGATGTCCAAGAGCAAGCGCATGGAGAAGCTGCTGATCCCGCTCTTGGACATGCTGCAGACGCTGCCTTCGTTCGTATACCTGATACCGCTGATCTTCCTGTTCCCGGTCACCGAGTCGAAGCTCTACGGCATTGCGATCATCCTCTACGCGGTGGTTCCGGTGATCCGGCTGACCAACCTGGGCATTCAGATGGTCGACGGCAGCGTCGGCGAGGCTGCCGACGCGTTCGGCATGAACGGGTGGCAGAAGCTGTTCAAAGTCGAGATGCCGCTGGCGCTGCCGAGCATCATGGCAGGCGTCAATCAGACAATCATGATGGCGCTCTCCATGGTGGTCATCGCCTCACTCGTGTCCGCGCCGGGCCTCGGCGTGCTCGTGCTGCGCGGCATCAACAACCTCGAACTGGGTGTCGGCCTGGTCGCAGGCTTCGGGATCGTGATGCTCGCGATCATCTTCGATCGCGTGACCAAGGCGTCCATGGCGAGGGTCAACACCACCCTGCAGCCGAGAGGGAGAGCTCATTGAGGGAGCAACCCAAAATCTCCGTCCGGAACCTCTACAAGATCTTCGGCGCAAATCCCCCGGCGATGCTTGCCAAGGTCAGGGGCGGGATGGGGAAGGCCGAGCTTCTTGCGCAGCACAGCCACGTCATCGGCCTTCAGGACATCAATATCGACATGCATCGCGGCGATATCACCGTGATCATGGGGCTTTCCGGCTCGGGAAAGAGCACTCTGATCCGGCACCTCAACGGGCTGATCAAGCCGACGGCCGGGGAGATTCTCCTCGATGGTGCGAATGTCGTCGGCTACGCCGGGGCGAGGCTGCGGGAGCTTCGCCGCTTCCGCATGTCCATGGTGTTCCAGAACTTCGCGCTCATGCCGCACATGCGGGTGCACGAGAACGTCGAATTGGCGCAGCGGGTGCGAGGCGACAAAGGGACGGACGCCGGGAAGAACGCCCTGACCTGGCTCGACCGGCTCGGGTTGAAGGGCTTCGAGAAGCATTATCCGCATCAGCTTTCCGGCGGCATGCAGCAACGCGTCGGCATCGCGAGGGCTCTGGCCTCCAACTCGGACGTGATGTTGATGGACGAAGCCTTTTCCGCGCTCGATCCTCTCATCCGCACCGACATGCAGAATCTCCTCCTGGACCTGCAGAAGGACCTCGAGAAGACCATCGTGTTCATCACCCATGATCTCGACGAGTCGCTCAGGATTGCCGACCATCTGGTGATCCTGAAAGACGGCATCGTCGTGCAGCAGGGTGCCCCGCAGGAGATCATCCTCAATCCGGCCGATGCCTACATCCGGAGATTCGTCAACGACATCAACAGAGCCAGAGTGCTTCGAGCGGAGTCGGTGATGGTGCCGGGCGTCATCGTCGAGCTCAGAACGTCGGGCAACGTCGATGTCGACGACAACCTGGAAAGCCTGATCGCCCGTGCGGAGGGGGATGCGACACGGTCGTTCGTCGTTCTGAGGCACGGCGCACCGGCCGGGACCGTCAGGATGCAGGATGTCTTCAGGGCGCTGGTGCCGCCAAATTCCGGGCAGAGACCGCTGACGGCCGACGCGCAGAGCGCGCCAGTCCGAGAGGAGCGCGCATCTTGAAGCACTTGGACCACTTCTACATCGACGGTCGGTTCGTCCTCGCCGCAGGCCGGACGACACGAAAGGTCATCAGCCCGGTCACCGAGGAACCGGTCGGTACGATCGCCATGGGAACGGCTCGGGATGTGGATCTGGCCACGGCCGCTGCCCGGAAGGCCTTCCAATCCTATAGCCGATCGACCCGCGAAGACCGCCTGTCCATGCTGCGTCGCATCCTGGACCTCTTCGACCAGCGCGCCGAAGCCTTCGCGCAGCTGACGACACTGGAGATGGGCGCGCCCATTTCCTTTGCCCGGAACGCTCAAATCGCCGGGTCGAGAGCCCATATCGCCGACACGATCCGGATCCTCGAACATTACGCGTTCGAGCGCCGATCCCAACGCACCGTCCTGATGATGGAGCCGGTCGGCGTCTGCGGGCTGATCACGCCATGGAACTTTCCGGTGCTTCAGATCGTGACCAAGGTCATCCCCGCCCTGGCGACCGGTTGCACGATCGTGCTGAAGCCGAGCGAGTATGCGCCGATCAGTCCGATGCTGTTTGCCGAGGTCCTGCATGACGCCGGCGTTCCCGCCGGGGTCTTCAATCTGGTCAATGGCGACGGGCCGACCGTTGGAGAAGCGATGTCGTCGCATCCCGACATCGACATGGTTTCGTTCACGGGCTCGACCAGGGCGGGCGTTGCGATCGCCAAGGCTGCCGCGGACACCGTCAAACGTGTTCATCAGGAGCTCGGTGGCAATTCGGCAAACATCCTCGCGCCCGACGTCGATATCGAGACGGCCGTCACGAAGGGTGTTCTGGGGGCCTACCGAAACGGAGGACAGTCCTGCACGGCTCCCACTCGCATGCTCGTTCCGCGACAGCTTCACGACGAGGCGGTGGTTGTTGCAAAGCGAGCGGCGGAAACGGTCGTCGTCGGCGACGTCAATGACGAGGCCACCACGTTGGGGCCGGTCATGAACGACCGGCAGTTCGAGCGCGTCAATGCCATGATCGACGAGGCGGTGCGCGAGGGGGCGACCCTGGTCACGGGCGGCTCCGGCAGGCCATCGTCGCTGAACCGCGGCTTTTTCGTGCGGCCGACCGTCCTGGCGAACGTCACGCCGACCATGGGCGTGGCGCGGGAGGAGATTTTCGGGCCTGTCGTCAGCCTGATCCCCTATGACGGCCTGGAGGAAGCCATAAGGATCGCGAACGATACGCCCTATGGTCTGGCGGCCTATCTCCAATGCAGGGATCTCGTCCTCGCGAAGGAGGCGGCCTCCCGACTTCGCGTGGGGCAGGTCATGATCAACCACCCGGCTTGGGATGCCTCCGCTCCGTTTGGAGGATTCAAGCAGTCCGGCAACGGACGCGAATGCGGGGAATACGGCTTCGAAGCCTTTCTCGAGATCAAGGCCGTCGGTGGGCTGCACGAAGGCTGAGAGGGGGCACGACGCAAGCCCTCATTGTCGGGGGAGCGGGCCTAGGATTTGCCGTCCGGCCTTCGCGCCCGCAGCACCATTTCGGCTCCTTTCTCGCCGATGGCCATGCTGATGGCGTTGAGGTTGCAGCTCGGTATTTGCGGGATGATCGACGAATCCACGACACGGAGGCCTTCGACGCCGATCACCTTGAGGTCGGGGGTCACGACGGCGTCCGGGTCGATGCCCATCTTGCAGGTCCCGCACGGATGATAGCTGCCGCTTGCGTTCTCACGCATGTAGGCGGTCCATTCATCGTCCGTCTGGACATCCCTGCCGGGTTTGCATTCGCCCGTGACATAGGGCGCGAAGGCCCGGGTCTTGAAGGCCGCGCGCGCGATCCGTCCTCCGGCCATCAACGTTTCAACGTCGTAGGGATCGCTCAGGAGGTTCAGCTGGATCTTCGGCGGCTCTTTCGGGTCTGCCGAGCGAAGCTCCAGATAGCCTCTGCTGCGGGAGTTGTTGACGTTGGGCTGCAGATTGACGGCGGCTTCCTTCTGCATCTCGATGCCGTCATGGGTGTAGTTCGCCGAGAATGCGCCGAAATGGTATTGGATGTCGGGATACTCGAGATGAGGCCGCGTCCTGACGAGGCCGACGCCGGTATAGGTGTACGTGGCGTAGCCCGACCGATCGAAGATGAATTGCAGGCCGTACTTCAACTTGCCGAGGAGGTTGAACTCCTGGTTCGCCGTCTTGACGTTGACGGTGGCCTTCACCTGGGTGCTGGGGTGCTCCTGGAGATTTCGGCCGACCCCCGGACTGTGATGCAGGACCGCGATGCCGTGCTCGCGCAGCCGCTCCTGCGCGCCGATCCCTGACAGCATCAGGAGCTTCGGGGAATTGATCGCGCTCGCGGACAGAACGACCTCTCCGGCACAGGATTCCGTCCGAACGGTCCCGTCCATTTCGAGCTCCACCCCCGAAGCCCTGCGGCCTTCGAACAGGATCCGGCGGACCATCGCGCCCGTGACGATCTTCAGATTCGATCGGCCCTTGATCGGGTCGAGATAGCCGCGGGCGGCGCTGAAGCGGGTTCCCATGTGCTGGGTCACATGGATGATCGCAGCGCCCTCCGTGGGCTCGGCGTTGTAGGCGGGATTGTGAGGGTACCCCAGCTCCTGCATCGCTTCGAGGTAGACATAGGCGAGCTTCGGCGGCTTCCTGACCTCGCTGACGACGACCGCGCCATCCCTGCCGTAGATGTCGGTCACGCCGTCCCGGTTTCCCTCGACTTTCCGGAAGAAGGGCAGGATTTCGTCATAGGACCAGCCGCGATTGCCGAGCTGCGCCCAGTGGTCATAGTCTCCACGATTGCCGCGCACGTAGAACATGGCGTTGATCGAGCTCGAACCCCCGAGCACCTTGCCTCTGGGGACCATGTCGCGGCGGTCGTTGCGTGTCGGGTCAGGCTCGGACATGAACTTCCAGTTTGTCCGCTTGTCGGCCATCGCCTTGAACGCCAGCGCAGGCATCAGGATATTGAATGTCTTGTCGCTGCCGCCGGCCTCGAGCAGGAGAACCTTGGTGGCGGGATCGGCGCTCAGTCGGTTCGCAAGCACGCAGCCCGCCGACCCCGCCCCAATGACGATGTAATCCCACGTCATCTCGTTGCCTGCATCAGTCCGCGATCCGATTCTTGTCGATCAGTTTCGATAGGGTCCGGATCGTGCTGCGGAGGTCCGCTTCGGGGATGCCGGCGATCTGCGCATGTTGGAAGGCGACCCAGCGCGATCTCACCGCCTCCCTGAGATGACGGCCGGCATCGGTCAGGGAGAAGCCGCTTTCGAAGCTGACCAGGAGCCCCCGTGCCAGCAATTCCGATATCGCGTCTTCCGTATCACGCTGGCCGAGAAGGGTGGCGGCGGCCAATTGATCGGTCCTGAGGCCCGGCCTGTCGTACAAGCAGGCCAGGACCCGGGCCACCGACAGGTGCACGCCTTCGGCACGGCGATGTTCGTCGAACGTCGTCGACAACAGGTTATGCGCCTCGAAAATCTGCGATACGATCGTGCCCTCGGCTGTCGTATCGAGTTTCGTGCCGCTGGTCTCGGGCGTGGGCGAAGCGTCGGGGTGGGAGTCGGCGACACTGTAGTGACCTTGCGAAAAGAGCAGCGGCTCTCCGTCGAAACGCCTGGCGCGCTTGACCAGCCCGATCAGGATCGTGTGGTCGCCGCCTTCCACCTGCGCATGCGTTTCGCATTCGAAATGGGCGAGGCATCCTGCGATCAGGGGAGACCCGAACGGTCCCGACGACCAGGCTGCATCCGCGAACTTGTCCTCCACCTTGCTCGAAAAATGCCGCGAGACCTCCATCTGCCTGGAGGACAGGATGTTGACCGCGAAGCGCCCGCTGGTCCTGAACAGCGAATGGCTCCGGGATGCATGGGCGATCGACCACAGGACCAGCGGCGGCTCGAGGGAGACCGAGGCGAAGGAGTTGACGGTGACCGCCGCACGCCGGTCTTCGACCGCCGTCGTGATGATCGCGATGCCTGTCCCGTACTGGCCGAGGCATCTGCGAAACATCCGGCCGTCGGCCGCCGGATCGCCTTCTTCGAGTGGCAGGCGCATGTCGGCCTGGGAAGACGATGCGTCGATGGCGGCGCTGGGGTGCATGTCGATACCCTGGATGGACGTCAGCCGGCGAGGCGGGCTTCGGCGGAGTTGCTCGCCCTGTCGTAGCGGCTCGGCGGAACGGGAAGCCCCAGATTTTCGCGGAAGGTGCGCCCTTCATAGTCCTCGCGGAATCGTCCGCGCTTTCGCAGCTCGGGAAGCACCAGCGCGACGAAGTCGTCGATACCGTGCGGCAGGTGCGTCGGCGTGATGTTGAAGCCGTCGGCGGCTCCCTGCTCGAACCAGGATTCCATTTCGTCGACGACGTCCGCGGCCGTTCCCACGACCGTCTTGTGTTCCTGGGCCATGCCGATTTTCTTGTAGAGCTGGCGGATCGTCAGGTTCTGTTTCTGGGCCAGGTCGTAGTACATCTGGGCGCTGCTCTTCAGGCCGACCTTGTCGAGGTCGGGCTTGGGCACGGGACCGTCGAGCGGGAGATGCGAGAGGTCCCCGAACGAGCGGTAGAGCATCGAGAGCCCGACGACGGGGTCGATCAGCGACTCCAGCTGTTCGTACTTTTCCTGCGCTTCTTCTCGCGTGCGCCCGACGATCGGCGTCAGCCCGAGCACCATCAGCAGGTCGGCGCGCTTGCGGCCGACCGCTTCGAGCCTGTCCTTCACGGACGCGTAATAATCCTGGGCAGACTTGAGGTCGTTCTTTGCCATGAAGACCATGTCGCAATAGTCGGCGGCGATCTGCTGGCCCTGCTCCGACACGCCCGCTTGCACGAGGATCGGCCGACCCTGCGGCGAGCGGCGAACATTGAGCGGGCCACGAACGGAGAAATGCTTCCCGACGTGACCCAGGACATGCATCTTCTTCTCGTCGTAGAAGATGCCGGATTGCTTGTCGAGAATGAACGCATCCTCATCCCAGCTGTCCCACAGTCCTGTCACCACGTCCACGAATTCATGAGCGCGCTCGTACCGGGTGTCATAGTCGAGCTGCCTGGACATGGAGAAATTCCAAGCCTCCTGATCCGACCATGACGTGACGACGTTCCAGGCGGCTCTACCGCCGCTGATCTGATCCAAGGATCCATATTTGCGGGCGACGTGATAAGGCTCGTTATACGTCGTGGAGGCCGTCGCCACGAGGCCGATATTGTGCGTGAGCGGCGCCAAAGCCGACAAAAGGGTCAGCGGTTCGAGCTCGACATTGTGACGCGATCGGCTCATCGAGCCTTTCGGCTTGTCGTCGAGGCGCACGCCGATGCCGTCGGCCAGGAAGACCATGTCGAGCTTTGCTTTTTCGGCGGTGTGGACCACGTTGAGAAACGACCTGAAAAGCGAGCTTCCATCCGCCGGCACGTCGGGATGCCGCCAGCTGCCGACGTGATAACCCATGTAGCGAATGGAAAGGCCAAGCTTCATCTTTTTCTTGGTCATATCGAGGCCCTTCGTTGCTGTGGCAGCGAGTGGCTCTTCAAGTCAGCGCTCCACCTCCCGCCTGTATTGTCGAGCAACATCTGACTTCGGTTTCACCTTGTAAACGACGAAAAAACTGCTGGTTCTGTTAAGCCATGCTTACGCGTATCCGCATGATCTCATCGCCGGTCGGGCTGGCGGACATCGGCCATGCTCGACCTGGGTGAGGCATCCGCCGGCGCCGGCTGGAGCCGCCCCCGGGATTGCCGGGTGGGGGGGCGATCGATGGAGCCCTTCAGGCCCGGCCGTGCAGCGCGGCGAGGATCGCATCGAGCCCGTCGGTGAGGGCGGCGGGGCCGGGCTGCAGGATCAGCGGCGACTTGATCTCGACGATGCGCCCCTCCCGCACCGCCGGGATGCCGCTCCAGCCCGGGCGGGCGCGGATCCGTTCCGGCACGACCTTGCGGCCGCACCAGGAGGCGAGGATGATGTCGGGCGCGGCGGCGACCACCGCCTCGGGCGCGACGATGCGCTCGCGCGCAGCCGGCGCCCGCGCCAGCGCGGCGAACACGTCCTCGCCGCCGGCGACGGCGATCAGCTCGGACACCCAGCCGATGCCGCTGATCAGCGGCTCGTCCCATTCCTCGAAATAGACGCGCGGCCGCGCCCGCCCGCGGCGCGCCGCCGCGACGGCGGCGAGCCGGGCCTCGTGGTCCGCGGCCAGGCGCTCGGCCTTGTCAGCGACGCCGGTGAGCGCGCCGAGGGTGCGGATCATCGCCAGGATGCCGGCGACGTCGCGCTGGTTGAAGGCGTGCACCGCGACGCCGGCGCGGACGAGGTCGATGACGATGGCCGCCTGCAGGTCGGAGAAGGCGAGGACGAGGTCCGGCTCCAGCGCCAGGATCTTCGGGATGTCGGCGGAGGTGAAGGCCGAGACCCGCGGCTTCTCCCGCCGCACCCGGGCAGGACGGACGGCATAGCCGGACACGCCGACGATGCGCGCTTCCTCGCCGAGGAGATAGAGCGTCTCGACCGTCTCCTCCGTCAGGCAGACGATGCGCTGCGGCGGGAAGTGGCGCATGGACGCTCCGGCGCGGTCGCCGTCAGGCGCCGGCCCCTGCGAGAGCCGGCCGCTCCCGGTCGATCCGCAAGCCTGCCATGGTGGCGAGGCGATGCAGCGCCAGGAGGCCGGTCAGGGCGACGAGATTGATCCAGAGCACCCACGCCACCACCGGAGCCGAGAAGGCCTCCGGGCCGGAGGCGAGGGGCACCGTGGCGGCGAGGAGCGCGGCCTCGTAGAGCACGAAGGCGAGGGCGAAGGCTGCTGACGTCACGAGCCAGGTGGCGGCCGGCAGGCGCTGCGTCCAGAGCGCGGCCGCCGTCGCCAAAAGCGCCGCCAGCACCATCGCCACGCCCCAGCCGAAGGCGTTCGCGGTGAGGGGATAGCCGAGCAGGGTGAAGCCGATCGCCTGGTTGGCGAGCCAGCTCGCCAGCACCAGGCCCGCCGCCGGCCGCGGCGCCATGCGCGTGCCCGCCAGCGCGGCGAGCGCCGGGAAAGGCGTGGCGCAGGCCAGCACCAGGCTGAAGGCGGCGGTGGCCAGCGTCACCGCCGCGATCCATCCGGCCGTCGCGGCGACGCTGGGCGCCGCGACCTGCCTTGGAGCACCATCCCAGCGCATCGGCCGATTCTCCTCGCTGGCCCGCGTCGCGAGCCCTGCCGGCGATCCTACACCCGGGCGGCGGCTTGCGCGACCGTCCGGTGTGCGGCCGCCGTCAGCGCGAGGGCACGAGGCGCGCCGGATAGCCCCGGTCCCGCGCCAGTGCCCGCTCCGTCAGCGCGCCGAACAGCAGGCCGATGGTGCCCCACAGCACGACGTGGATGCCGAGCGAGGCGACGCGGAACTGCCAGAGCACCACGGCGGAGAACTGCTCGGGAACCTCGTTGATCCCCGGCAGCGCATATTGGCCCACCACGACGATGGCGACATAGGCGGCGGCGGCGATCAGCGCGGCATTCCAGCCGCCGTGCCGGGCGGCGAGGCGGCGCGCCAGCCGGATCGCGATCACCAGCGCGGCCACGGAGATGACGATCATCGTGAAGAACAGCCCGGTGCGGCTGCCGATCGTATCGGGGTTTCCGACCGCGGGCGGGTTGGGCGGATATTTCAGGTCCGGCACCAGGACGATCGAGACGAACCCGGCCAGTGCCAGGAGCGCGGCGGTCGAACGGGCGCCGAAGCTGCCGACCCGGCCGTGGACGAAGGCGAAGACCAGCGCGAACAGGCCGCCGATCGCGGCGCCGTAGACGATGACGCCGGTGAACAGCCCGATGCCCGCCTGTGTCGGGCGGCTGACGAGCTCGGGCTCGGGCGCCTCGCCCTTGGCCTCGCTCGTCTGTTCCTCGAAGGCGATGGCGCGATCCACCATGGGCTCGCCGAACACCTTGCCGACGCCGAACGCCAGCAAACCCGCGACGATGCCGACCAGCATGCCGCGCAGCAGGAGAGAGCCGACCATGATGCCGCTCCTCAGTGGCAGGGGAAGCCGAGGAGGTGGCGGGCGTCGTGGACGAACTCGTGCACGTACATGCCGGAAATGAGGGAGGTGGCGCCTTCCTCCGCGCCGACGAAATAGATCGCCAGGAGGAGGATCAGCCCGGCGAAGACCGCCCAGGGCAGGAGGTCCGCGACCGGAATCGGGACCGGGCGGGCGCCGGGCGAGAGGGCGATGTCTGACATGCGATGCTCCTTGGGATACGCGTCCCTATGGCAGGCTCTAGGGTCATGGCGGGGTCTGACTTCCGGGATGCGGCAATGCCTCCCGGTCACAGTGGCGCGACCGTGCCGGAGTCCCACCGGCTTCCACGCGCATGACGATAGATTTGAACCGTATGACCCCCGTTCCGCGCTTGTCAATCGATCGTTGTGGTTTGTGGGGCAGTCGGGCTGATATGTCGGGGAGACCGTGCCGTTCCCGCCCGAGCCGTCATGCCCGCCCGCTTCAGCCTGATCTGCCATGGTGCCACGGCCGCGACCCGCGCGGCGGCCTTCCCGCTGGACGAGCCGCTCGAGGCGCACGCCATGGAGCGGGCCGCGGCGCTGCGGGGCGCCCTGCGCCGGGCCGACCGAATCCTCGTCAGCCCTGCGCTCCGGGCCCGTCAGACCGCCGAGGCGCTGGGGCTGGCGGCGAGCGTGGATCCGCTGCTGCGCGATGGCGACCACGGGCGCTGGAACGGCCGGGGGATCGGCGAGATCCAGGCCGAGGACCCCGAGGGGCTCCTCGCCTGGCGCACCGACCCGGAGGCCGCCCCGCACGGCGGCGAATCGCTCGCCGCCGTGATGCGGCGCGCGGCGGCCTGGCTCGACGGGCAGGGCAGGGCGAGCGGCCATGTCGTCGCCGTCACCCACGCGGCGGTGATCCGCGCCGCCATCCTCTTCGCCGTCGGCGCGCCGGCGGCCGCGTTCTGGCACCTCGACGTCGGCCCCTTGAGCCTGACGGACCTGCGCTTCGACGCAGCCCGCTGGACCTGGCGCGCGACGAGCCCGACGGACTGGCGCTGAGGGACGGCCCGCTTCTACTCCGCCGCCTCGGCCACCGGCACGTAGTTCAGCACCGGGGCGAGCCAGCGCTCGACCTCGCGCACCGGCATGGCCTTGCGGGCGGCATAATCCTCCACCTGGTCGCGCTCGATCTTCGACACGCCGAAATAATGCGCGTCGGGATGGGCGAGGTAGAGGCCGGAGACCGAGGAGCCCGGCCACATCGCGTAGCTCTCGGTCAGCCTGACGCCGATCCGCGCCTCGGCGTCGAGCAGGCGGAACAGCGTCGCCTTCTCCGTGTGGTCGGGTTGCGCGGGATAGCCCGGGGCCGGGCGGATGCCGCGATAGGGCTCGTCCACCAGCTCGTCCGCGCCGAAGGCCTCGTCCGGCGCATAGGCCCAGAACTCGCGGCGCACGCGCTGGTGCATGGCCTCGGCAAAGGCCTCGGCAAAGCGGTCGGCCAGGGCCTTGACCATGATCGAGGCATAGTCGTCATTGGCACGGGCGAAGCGCTGGGCGATGGCCTCTTCCTCGATGCCCGCCGTGACGACGAAGCCGCCGACATGGTCCGGCCTGCCGCTGCCTTCCGGGGCGACGAAATCGGACAGAGCCAGGTTCGGGCGGCCGTCGCGCTTGGCGAGCTGCTGACGCAGGGTGAAGAAGCTGGCGAGCGTCTCGCGCCGGCCTTCGTCGGCGTAGAGGCGGATGTCGTCGCCCACGGCCGCCGCCGGCCAGAAGCCGATCACCGCCTTGGGGCGGAACCAGCGCTCCTCGATGATTTTTGCCAGCATCGCCTGCGCGTCCTCGAACAGCGGGCGGGCGGCGGCGCCCTGCTTCTCGTCCTCCAGGATGGCGGGATAGCGCCCCTTCAGCTCCCAGGTCTGGAAGAACGGCGTCCAGTCGATATAGCGGGCGAGCTCGGCGAGGTCGTAGGTCTCGAAGGTCCTGGTGCCGAGGAAGGTCGGACGGGGCGGATCGTAGCTCGCCCAGTCCGCCTTGTGCGCATTGGCCCGGGCCTTGGCGATCGGCAGGCGCAGCTTCTCCGCCTCGCTGCGGGCATGGGCCGCCGCGACCTTGGCATATTCGGCCCGCACGGTCTCGGCATAGCCCTGGCGATTCTCCGGCGAGAGCAGGCTGGAGACGACGCCGACCGCGCGGCTGGCATCGGTGACGTAGACGGTCTGACCCCGCCCGTAGCGGGGGTGGATCTTCACGGCGGTGTGGACGCGGCTGGTGGTCGCGCCGCCGATCAGCAGCGGGATGTCGAAGCCCTCGCGCTCCATCTCGGCGGCGACATGCGCCATCTCGTCGAGCGAGGGCGTGATCAGGCCGGAGAGACCGATGATGTCGACGTTCCGCTCCCGGGCAGTCTGCAGGATCCTGGCTGCCGGCACCATCACGCCGAGGTCGATGATCTCGTAATTGTTGCAGGCCAGCACGACGCCGACGATGTTCTTGCCGATGTCGTGGACGTCGCCCTTGACGGTCGCCATCAGGATCTTGCCGGCGCTCTGGCGCTCGCCGCCGCCATTGGCGGCCTTCTCCGCCTCCATGTAGGGCAGCAGCACCGCCACGGCCTGCTTCATCACCCGGGCCGACTTCACCACCTGCGGCAGGAACATCTTGCCGGAGCCGAAGAGGTCGCCGACCACGTTCATGCCGGCCATCAGCGGGCCTTCGATCACATGCAGCGGGCGTTCCGCCTCACGGCGCGCTTCCTCGGTATCCGCTTCGATGAAGTCGGTGATGCCGTTGACCAGAGCATGCGCCAGGCGCTTGTCCACCGGCCAGTCCCGCCAGGCGAGGTCCTGGGCCTTGGCCTCGCGCCCGGCGGCGCCCTTGAAGCGCTCGGCCAGGGCGAGCAGCCGCTCGGTCGCATCCTCGCGGCGGTTGAGCACCACGTCCTCGCAGGCCTCGCGCAGGTCGGGCTCGATCGATTCATAGACCGCGAGCTGGCCGGCATTGACGATGCCCATGTCCATGCCGGCCTGGATGGCGTGGTAGAGGAACACGGCGTGCATCGCCTCGCGCACCGGCTCGTTGCCGCGGAACGAGAAGGAGAGGTTGGAGACGCCGCCCGAGATATGGGCGTGCGGCAGGCTCCGCCGGATGGTCCGCGCCGCCTCGATGAAGGCGACGCCGTAGCCGTTATGCTCCTCGATGCCGGTGGCGACGGCGAAGATGTTGGGGTCGAAGACGATGTCCTCGGGCGGGAAGCCTGCTTCCTCGGTCAGGAGCTTGTAGGCGCGGCCGCAGATCGCGACCTTGCGCTCATAGCTGTCGGCCTGGCCGTCCTCGTCGAAGGCCATCACCACGACGGCGGCGCCATAGGCGCGCACCAGCCTCGCATGGTGCAGGAAGGCGGCCTCGCCCTCCTTCATCGAGATCGAGTTGACCAGGGGCTTGCCCTGCACGCATTTCAGTCCGGCCTCGATGATCGAGAATTTCGAGGAATCGATCATGACCGGCACGCGGGCGATGTCCGGCTCGGCGGCGACGAGGTTGAGGAACTCGACCATCGCCTTTTCCGAATCGATCAGGCCCTCGTCCATGTTGATGTCGAGGATCTGGGCGCCGTTCGCCACCTGGTCGCGCGCCACCTCCAGCGCCGTCGCAAAATCGCCCGATGTGATCAGCTTGCGGAACCGGGCCGATCCCGTGACGTTGGTGCGCTCGCCGACATTGACGAAGGGGATGTCGGGCGAGAGCGTGAACGGCTCCAGCCCGGAGAGCTGCATCAGCGGCACGTGCTCGGGGATGGCGCGCGGCCCGTGCCGGCCCACCGCCTGCGCGATGGCCCGGATGTGCTCGGGCGTCGAGCCGCAGCAGCCGCCGACGATGTTGACCAGGCCGTCGCGGGCAAAGCCCTCGATCTGCGCCGCCATCGCCTCGGGGCTTTCGTCGTACTGGCCGAATTCGTTCGGCAGGCCGGCATTGGGATAGGCGCAGACCAGCGTGTCCGCCGCGTCGGAGAGCTCGGCGAGGTGGGCGCGCATCGCGTTGGCGCCGAGGGCGCAGTTGAGGCCGATGGTGAAGGGGCGGGCATGGCGCACCGAATGCCAGAACGCCGTCGGGGTCTGGCCCGACAGGGTGCGGCCGGAGAGGTCGGTGATGGTGCCGGAGATCATCACCGGCAGGGTCACCGCCTTCTCCGCGAAGATCTCGGTGCAGGCGAAGATCGCCGCCTTGGCGTTGAGCGTGTCGAAGATCGTCTCGATCAGGATGAGGTCGGCGCCGCCGTCGATCAGCCCGCGGAGCTGCTCGCCATAGGCGATGCGAAGATCATCAAAGGAAACAGCGCGGTAGCCGGGATTGTTCACGTCGGGCGAGATCGAGGCCGTGCGGTTGGTCGGGCCGAGCGCCCCGGCGACGAAGCGCCGGCGTCCGTCCTGCTGCTCCGCCTTGACCGCGGCGCGGCGGGCGAGCCGCGCGCCGTCGCGGTTGAGGTCGTAGACCGCCTGTTCCATGCCGTAATCGGCCTGGGCGATCGATGTCGAGGAGAAGGTGTTGGTCTCCAGGATGTCCGCGCCGGCCATGGCATAGGCGTAGTGGATGGCCTCGATGGCCTCGGGCTGGGTCAGGGTCAGGAGATCGTTGTTGCCCTGGAGATGGCACTCGCAGCCGGCGAAGCGCTCGCCGCGGAAATGGCTCTCGGTGAAGCCCAGCCCCTGGATCTGCGTGCCCATGGCGCCGTCGAGGATCAGGATGCGCTCGCGTGCGGCCGCGGCCAGCGCCTCGGCAGCCGTTGCCTGACGTCCGGGCGACGCGGCGGTGTCGAACAAGGCGTCCATGGTGGCGGCCCCATCAATGAATTATAATATCAAGATATCTTTATATCATAGTGCGTCGATCGAGATTGGCAATGGCTTTCCCTCCGGCGCTCGCATGGTGAGAGCACAGAGGGGGCGCGGTAGGAGCTGTGACGATCGGACCATCCGCGACCGTCATGGGCGGACTCGATCCGCCCATCCACGCGAACGCGAAGGGGGCAAGGAAAGGCACGGACCGACCCGTTGCGGCCATTCCTGCGACGTGGGAGTTCGCGTGGATGGCCGGGTCAAGCCCCATATGCGCTAAGATACCAGCAAGGACGTGGCAGAGGGCTCAAGGCGGGCAGAACGAGGCGCGACCCAAGCCTTCCCCACGCAAGTCGGATACATCCGACTTGCTCGTTAGAGAGCCCATCTCGGGAACACCCGAGATGGGTGGCTGGGGAAGGTGCCGGCCGAAGGCCGGCGGATGGGGTGTGGCGCGCTAGTCAGAGGTGGTGTTCGGCTTGCACATCCTGTTGGTGCAAGGGTTTGCAGGTGGCGAGCCCTGCGGACCACACCCCATCCGACCCGACTTCGTCGGGCCACCTTCCCCAGCTGCGTGGGGAAGGCTTTGACGCCTCCCTCCGCTCCGTCTCTGATCTTCGATACCGGTCCTCAGCTTATCTTAGCGCCTATGGGGTCAAGCCCGGCCATGACGGAACGGTTGCGGCAGGGACTGCGACAGCAGCGTCACCGCAAGCGTCGTCGGGCACAACCGTTGGGGCGTCAGTTCCTCAATGCACCGTCGCCGGTCGGCGGGCACTGCGCCGGCCGCCGGGACGCCGCGGCATGGCAGCGCAGCTTCCGATCTCCTTCAGAAGCCCAACGAGATCGGGCAGCAGCGGATTGCCGGGTGCGGGGAGGGCGGCGAGGCTGCGACGCAGCCGGGTGGCCGAGCCGGCAATGTCGGAGCCGGCCGGCAGGCTCATGATCCAGGCGAACAGCAGGGCACGCGCCTGTTCCTGCGGGCGGGCGGGGCCGCCCGCCACGCTGGCACGCATCAGCGCGCGGAGCACGATCGTGTCGGGACAGGGCCTGTCGGCAGGATCAGCCTCCGCCATCTCAGGCCTCGATCTCGACCCGCCCGATCGGGCGGGTGCAGCAGGCCAGCACCAGGCCGGCCGCGATCTCCTCCTCGCGGATGCCGCCATTGTGCTGCATTGCCGTCTCGCCCGAGCGGCGCCGCACCTTGCAGGTGCCGCACAGGCCCATGGTGCAGCCGGTCGGGATGTTGAGGCCGGCGCCGCGGGCGAGCTGCAGGATGGTCTCCCGGCTGGAGGCCGGCACCTCGATGCCCGAGACCGTGAAGGCGACGCTGCCTTCCGCTGCCTCTCCGGGCGCGAGCGCCGGCGCGGCCTCCGGCTCCGGCGGCTGGAAGCTCTCCTCGTGGTAGCGGCGCATGTCGGCGCCGGCGGCATCCAGCATGTCGCGAACGCCGGCCATGAACGGCGCCGGGCCGCAGCAGAACACCTCGCGCTCGCGGAAGTCCGGCGCGATCAGCCGCAGCGCCGAGGCGGTCAGGCGGCCGCGAAAGCCGGTCCAGGCCGTGCCGGAGTCCGCCTCCTCGACGATCCAGGCCAGGTTGAGCCGGCGCATGCGCGCGGCCATCCGCTCCAGCTCCTGCCGGAAGATGATCTCCGAGGGCCGCCGGGCGCAGTTGACGAAGGCGATGTCGGCGCCGCTGCCGTGATCCTCGGCGAAGCGCGTCATCGACATCATCGGCGTGATGCCGGAGCCGGCCGAGAGGAACAGGTACTTTTCTGCCGGATGCCGGTGGAAGCTGAAGGCGCCGGCCGGGCCATAGGCCTTGAGGCGGGCGCCGGGCCTGAGATTGTCCAGCATCCAGCGCGTGCCGAGGCTCCGCGCCTGCGCCTTGGCGGTGACACTGACGGAGAGCGGCCGCGACGGGCTGGAGGAGAGCGTGTAGGTGCGCAGCACCGGCCCCTCCGCCGTCGGCAGCTCCAGCGTCACGCATTGGCCGGGCTCGTAGCGGAACCAGCTCTCGTCCGGGGCGCGGAAGGTGAAGGTGGCGACGTCGCCGCCCTCCGGCACCACCGCCACGCATTCGAGCGGCGTGTGGTCGGTCCAGGGCGTGCGCTCGTCGAGCGGGCGGAAGGCCGGCGCGGTCATCACAGCCTCACGCCACGCTGCGCAGCGGCACCGCATCGCCGCCGAGCGCGCGCTCCATGGCGTTGCAGTACCATTCGACGAATTGCATCACCCCGCCCTCGTGGTCCGGCGCATAGGGGCCGGGCTCGTAGACCGGCGAGGCGACGCCGCGCTGGTTCTCCTCGACGATCTGGCGGTCCTGGTCGTTGGTCGCGACCCAGACCCTGGTCAGCTCGTCCAGGCGATAGTCGACGCCCTCGACCGCATCCTTGTGCACCAGCCACTTGGTGGTGACCGCAGTCTCGCGCGGGCCGATCGGCGTGACGCGGAAGCTCACGGCATGGTCGCCCAGCACGTGGTTCCAGGTGGTGGGGTAATGGAACAGCAGGAGCGAGCCGATGCGGTCCTCCTCGATCGAGGCGCTGAGCGGGCGCGCCACCGCCGGCTTGCCCGACATGGTGTAGCTCACCGCGTTGCGCAGCAGCGGCACGCGGGTGGCGCGGAACTGGCCGTCCCCGGACATCCTGAACAGGCTGGGCAGGCCCGCCTCCTCGCAGCGGTCCCAATGGGCGCGGATCAGCGGGTCGTCGCCGGCGCCCTGCACGCCGGTGACCGTCGGGGCCTCGGGGAAGGTGCGGCAGAGCTCGGGGTGGTTGCCGGCGCAGTGGTAGCACTCCCGGTTGTTCTCCCAGACCAGCTTCCAGTTGCCGTTCTCGACGATCGTGCTCTCGAAGGCGATCTTGGCGTCCTTCAGGCGGTGCGGCGCGAGATAGGGGGCGACCGTGGCGCGGAAGGCCTCGAAGTCCGGCGCCTCGCGGGCGAGGCAGATCCAGACATAGCCGCCGACGCTCTGGCAATGCACCGGCTTCAGGCCGAACTGCCTGGCGTCGAAGCCCGGGCCCATGTCGCGGGCGTAGAGGAGCTTGCCGTCGAGCTCGTAGGTCCACTGGTGATAGGGGCAGACCAGCTTGGCCACCGTGCCGCGCTCGGCCGCGCACAGGCGCGAGCCGCGGTGGCGGCAGGAATTGTGGAAGGCCTTGATCGATCCGTCGCCGGCGCGCAGCACGATGACGGGGTAGTCGCCGACCTGCAGGGTGATGTAGCTGCCCGGGCTGGTCAGCTCGCAGTCATGGCCGGCGAACAGCCATTCGCGGTACCAGATCGTCTCCAGGTCGAGCTGGAAATAGTCGGGGTCGGTGTAGAATTTCCGGCCGAGGGTGAAGCCGGGGCGGTGGGCGCGGAGCTGGCCCAGCATGTCGTTGCGCGCGTTCATGTCAAAATCCCACGTGACCTTCGCTGCAGTCTGCGGGTCGGGTGGGACAAGGCGCGGCCGGCGGTCCCCGCGCAGGCGCGGACGCCGTTCCGCCTCCCGGCCGCCCACCGCGACCCCAAGGCTCTGTTCCAGGCTGGTTTCCGGGCTCAGGAGCAGCCTTGCGGCTGGGCGCGACGCCTTCCCAGGTCCTTCGACCCAGTGGCCTTTGTCGCGCCCGCACTCCTCTACCGTTGCGGGGGCAGCGCCGGATTGTCACCGGCTTCCCAATTCTCCGGTCCTCCTCCCTCGGCGGACCGGCACCTCGAACATCGTCAGGACAGCACGGTCCGCTGCCGCGCGCTAGAAGCAAGGCGACGCATCATGGTGATTTCAGGACAGTGCGATGGCGCCGTCCTGCCGAGGCCGGTCGCGGGCGCACAAGCGATGTCGCGTCCGTCATAACGAAACGGCCCGCCGGAGGGAGCTCCGGCAGGCCGCGGCACGGTGCGAAGCGCAGGCGGTCAGTTCTTGACCGTGTCCTCCAGGCTGAAGCGGCCGAGGGGGTTCTGGTCGAAATGCTCGATGGTCTTGCGCGAGACGTTGCGGTAGGGGCTGTAGTAGAGGTCGACCCAGTTGACGTCGGCCTTGGCCGTCTCCTGGATCTGCTTGTAGAGCGCCGCCCGCTTGGTCGTGTCCATCTCGCCGCGGGCCTGCTCGACCAGCGCCTTCACCGTCAGGTTGGTGTAATGGGTCATGTAGTTGTTGTTGCTGTCATGGCCGAGGACGAAGGTGGTCTTCTCGTCGGGATCCAGGATGTCGTTGGTCCAGTAGTTGGCCGAGATGTCGTAGGAGCCGTCCACCAGCATGTTCCAGCTCTGGCCGGGGTCGACCTTCTGGATGGTGACGGTGACACCGACCTTGGCAAGCTGCTGCTGCAGGAGGATGGCGGTCTGCTCGTCCACCTCGTTGCCGGCATTGACGAGATAGGTCAGCGTCAGGTTGGTGGCGCCGGCCGTGGCGAGCAGCGCCTTGGCTTTCTCCGGGTCGTAGGGCCGCGCCGGATTGTCGGCGTTGTAGTAGAGGGCGCCCTTCGGGATGTAGGAATTGGCGGCTTCGCCGAGGCCGAAGATCACGGTGTCGATGATCGCCTTCTTGTCGATGGCGTAGTCGAGCGCCTCGCGCACCTCCTTCTTGCCGAGCAGGCCGTGCGCATGGTTGATCAGGAGGTGGTCCTCACGGGTCGAGGGATCGAGATGGACGACGAGGTTGGGGTCCTTCTTCAGTTCGGCGACGCGCGAGAACGGCACGAAGATGGCGGCGTCGAGCTCGCCGGCCTGCACTTTCAGCATGCGGGTGTTGTCGTCGGCGACGATGATCCACTGGACACCGTCGAGCTTGACGCGGTCGGCCTGCCAGAAGTTCGGGTTCTTCTCGAGCACGACCTTGTCGCCGCGAGCCCATTGCTTCAGCGTGAAGGCGCCTGACGAGACCGGCTGCTCGGCATAGGCGTCACCCTCGGAGGTGACGGCCTTCTCCGACAGGATCGAGACGCCGGGCATGGCGAGCAGGGACAGGAACGGGGCCGACGGCGTCTTCAGCGTGACGACGAGGGTGTGGTCGTCCTTGGCCTCGGCCGTGGCGACGGCCTTGTAGGAATCGGCCCAGAGCGAACCCTTGTCGTCGCGGATGCGGAGGAGCGAGAAGGCCGCGTCCTTGGCGGTGATCGGTGAGCCGTCGGAGAACTTCGCCTCCCGCAGCTTGAAGGTGTAGACGAGCCCATCCGGCGAGACCGTCCAGCTCTCCGCCAGGCCCGGCTCCAGCTTGGTGCCGGTGGGATCGACGCGCACCAGCACGTCATACATGTTGGCGAAGACCCAGAAATCGGCGTTCTGGGCCGACTTGATCGGGTCGAAGGTGGTGCTGTCCTGGTCCTTGCCGATCATCAGCACGCCGCCCGCCTGCGCCGGCGGGCCAGCGAGCGTGGCGACGGCCACGAACGCCCCCGCCAGCAGTCCCAGCAAATTGGATCTCATGGTTGGTTCCCTTCTGTTTCTCGGTGGATGGTGGTTTTTTCTCACCGCTTCATGCGGCTGTGACGAGGCTCACCTGCGGATCGAGGATGCAGGCCCAGGCATGGCCGGCCTCGCGCCGCAGCGTCGGCGGCGGGTCGGCGGCGCACTGCGCCTGTGCCGAGGGGCAGCGCGGATGGAACGGGCAGCCCGGCGGCAGGTCGATGGGGCTCGGCGGCTCGCCCCGCACCGGATCCTCCGGCAGGCGCCGGTCCGGGTCTATCTGCGGCACGGCACGCAGCAGGGCGGCGGTGTAGGGATGGCGCGGCGCGGCGAAGACGCGCTCCACCGGCCCTTCCTCGACGAGACGGCCGAGATACATCACCGCCACCCGGTCGCAGAGCCGCCGCACGATCGAGAGGTCGTGGGCGATGAAGATCAGCGCGAGGTCGCGCTGCGCCTTCATCTCGATGAACAGGTTGATGATCTGGCCCTGGATCGAGACGTCGAGCGCGGCGACGCATTCGTCGGCGACGATCAGCCGGGGCTCGACCGCCAGCGCCCGGGCGATGCCGACGCGCTGGCACTGGCCGCCGGACAGGGCCGCCGGGCGCCGCGAGGCCAGGTCCGGCTGCAGGCCGACCCGCCGCAGCAGCGCCGCCACCGCCTCGGCCTCGCCGCCGCGGGGCAGGTGGCCGTGCACGTGCAGCACCTCGCGCAGGGTCTCGCCGACGGTCATGCGCGGGTTGAGGGCGTTGTACGGGTCCTGGAACACCATCGCCGTCTCGCGCCGCAGCCGCGCCCGCGCGGCGCGGCCGCCCTCGGTGATGTCCTCGCCCGCGAAGGCGACATGGCCCGAGGTGATCGGCCCGAGGCCGAGGATGGCCCGGCCGAGCGTGCTCTTGCCGCTGCCGGATTCGCCGACGATGCCGAGCGTCTCGCCGGCCTCCAGCACCAGCGACACGCCGTTGAGCGCCTTGACGCTGCGCCGCCTCAGGCCCAGCGGGCCGCCGCCCGGGGCCGGGAAGTGCACGGTGAGGTCGTCGACCTCCAGGAGGTGCGGGCCCATGGTCATGCGCAGGCCTGCAGCGGCAGCAGGGGGGCATGGCAGGCCGCGGCGCGCCCGTCCTCGAACCGGCGGATCGCCGGCTCGTCCGTCTCGCAGCCGGCGATGCGATGGCCGCAGCGTGGATGGAAGCGGCAGCCCGGCGGCAGCGCATCCAGGGATGGCGGCTGGCCGGGGATGGTGGTGAGCAGGCCGGTGCCGCGGGCGGCCGGCTGGCAGGCGAGCAGGCCGGCCGTGTAGGGGTGGAGCGGCCGGCGCAGCAGCGCCCGGGCCGGGCCGCGCTCGCAGATGCGCCCGGCATACATCACCGCGATGGCGTCGCAGGTCTGCGCCACCACGCCGAGGTCGTGGGTGATCAGGATGATCGACAGGCCGCGCCGGTCGCGGATGTCCTTGAGCAGGCGCAGCACCTGCGCCTGGACCGTGACGTCGAGCGCGGTGGTCGGCTCGTCGGCGATCAGCACCGTCGGGCGGCAGGCCAGCGCCACCGCGATCATGGCGCGCTGGCGCATACCGCCGGAGAACTGGTGGGGATAGTCGTCGATCCGCCGGGTCGGGTCGGGGATGCCGACCTGGCGCAGGAGCTCGATCGCCTCGGTCCGCGCCTCGCGCCGCGACAGGGCGTCGTGCAGGCGCAGGCCCTCGCCGATCTGCTCGCCGATCCGCATGACCGGGTCGAGATGGCTGGCCGGGTCCTGGAAGATCATGCCGATGCCGCGCCCGCGCAGGGCCCGCATCTCCGCCTCCGGCAGCGCCGCGAGATCACGGCCCTGGAACAAGACCTCGCCGGCGGCGATGCGCAGCGAGGCGGCCGGCAGCAGGCGGATCAGGCCGCGGCAGGCCATGGTCTTGCCCGAGCCGCTCTCGCCGACGAGGCCGAGGATCTCGCCTTCGCCGAGATCGAAGGAGATGCCGTCGACGATGCGCCGCCCCGAGCCTTCGATGGCGAGACCGCGCACGCTGAGCACAGGCGCGGTCATTCCCGCGCTCCCAGGATTTCGCCGAGCCCGTCGCCGAACAGGCTGAAGCCGAGCGCCAGCAGCACGATGGCCAGGCCCGGGAAGACGGTGATCCACCAGGCCGTGGTGATGAAGCTCTGGCCCTCGAACACCATCACGCCCCATTCGGCCAGAGGCGGCTGCACGCCGAGCCCGAGATAGCTGATCGCCGCGCCGTTGAGCAGCACCAGCACGGCGTCCGACATGGCGAAGACGCAGGGCCCGACCAGGGCGTTCGGCAGGAGGTGGTGGAACATGATGCGCAGATGGCCGTAGCCGAGACTCCTGGCCGCCACTGCGAAATCGGCATGGCGCAGCACCAGGAGCTGGGCCCGCACCAGCCGGGCATAGGACACCCAGCCCACCAGGGCCATGGCGATGAAGAAGCTCGACAGCCCCGGCCCGAGGATCGCCAGGATCGCCAGCATCAGCACCAGGAAGGGGAAGGCGAGGACGATGTCGATCAGGCGCATGAACAGCGTGTCGACGAGGCCGCCGAAATAGCCGGCCAGCGTGCCGACCACCGTGCCGATGGCGAAGGGGAAGACGACGCCGAGCACCGCGATCTCAAGATCGATGCGCGCCCCGAAGATGATGCGCGAGAGGATGTCGCGCCCGAAATTGTCGGTGCCGAGCGGGTGCGCCAGGGTCGGCGCCTGCAGCCGCGCCGCCGCGTCCTGGACGATCGGGTCATAGGGCGCCAGCACCGGGGCGAGCGCCGCGACCGCGAGCCAGACGCCGAGAATCGCCGCGCCGATCGCCAGCGGCCCGACGCCGCCATGCGCCCGCCAGGCCGCGGGCAGGATGCCGGTCAGGCGGCGCGGGGCGGCGAGGGCGGGGGCGCTCACAGGCTCACCCGCGGGTCGACGGCGACGGTGAGGACGTCGGCCAGGATGTTGACGACCACGGTCGCCACCGCGAACATCATCGCCACGCCCTGCACCACCATGTAGTCGCGCGAGAAGATCGAGCGCACCAGGAGCTGGCCCATGCCGGGGATGGCGAAGACGCTCTCGATCACCACGGTGCCGCCGATCAGCCAGCCGATATTGACGGCGAGCAGGTTGATGGTCGGCACCAGCGAGTTGGGCAGCACGTGCCGGCGGAAGATCGCCGCCTCCGAGAGGCCGCGCGCCCGGGCGGCCACGGCATGGTTGGACCCCATCTGCGCGATCATCGCGGCGCGCAGGCTGCGCGCCAGCACCGCCGACAGCGCCAGGGCGATGGTGAGGCAGGGCAGCACCATATGCGCAAGCTTGTCGGCTAGGCTGTCGCCATAGCCCGCCACCGGCAGCACGCCCAGCTTGACGCTGAAGCCGATGATCAGCATCAGCCCGAGCCAGAACGGCGGGAAGCCGAGGCCGGCGGTCGAGACGACGCGGATGACGTGGTCGAGGACGCGGCCGCGGCTGCGCGCGGCGAGGCTGGCCAGCGGCACGGCGATCAGCAGCGCCAGCAGCGTGCTGCCGAGCACCAGCACCAGAGTCGGCTCGATGCGGTTGGCGGTGACCCGCAGCACGTCGATGCGGTAGACGATCGACGTGCCCATCTGGCCCTGCAGGAGGTTCTTCAGGAACAGGAAATATTGCACCCAGAGCGGCTCATCGAGGCCGAACTGGGCGCGGATCTTGGCGAGGGCGTCGGGGGTCGTGCGCGGCCCCAGCAGCAGCCGGGCGGGATCGCCGGGAATGGAGCGCACCAGCACGAAGGTGACGAGGCTGATGCCGAGCAGCACCGGCAGGAGCTGGAAGGGGCGGAAGAGCAGGAAGCGATAGCGGTGCATCCGGCCTCAGGCTCCTCCTCGATGGCGGCCGAGGAAGTCGAGCAGCACGGGATAGTAGGCGCCCGGCTCTTCGTAGAACGGCATGTGGCTCGAGTTCGGGAACACCGTCAGCCGCGCGTCCGGCAGGGCGCGCTTCATCCGCGCGGCGCAGGCCGGCGTCAGCTCGTCGTGCTGGCCGCAGGTGATCAGCACGGGCACCGTGATGCGCGGCAGGTCGGGCACGCGGTTCCAGTCCTTCAGGTTGCCGACATAGAGGAACTCGTTGGGACCCTGCATCGTCTCGTAGGGACCCATGTTCCAGTCATCGAGCGAGCGTCGGACCGGCGCCGGCCACTCCGCCAGACGGCAGACGTGACGATAGTTCAGGATGGTGATGGCGGCCAGATATTCGGGATGGGCGAGGCTGCCCTCGGCCTCGTGGCGCTGCATCATCGCCACCGTCTCCGGGCCGAGCGCGGCGCGCAGGCGCTCCAGCTCGGTGACGAGGTGCGGCATGTCGGCGACCGTGTCCTCCAGGATCAGGGTTTTCAACGCCTCGGGATGGGTGAGCGCATAGTCGATGGCGAGCCATCCGCCCCAGGAATGGCCGAGGAGGTGCACCTTGCCGAGGCCGAGGGCCCGGCGGACGGTCTCGGTTTCCGCGACATAGCGCTCGATGGTCCAGAGCGAGGCGTCCGTCGGCCGGTCGGAGGCGCCGGTGCCGAGCTGGTCGAAGGCGACGACGCGGTAGCCCTGGTCGATCAGGCAGGAATGCGCCTCCCGGAGGTAGTCGCAGGGCAGGCCCGGACCGCCATTGAGGCAGAACACCACCTCCTCGCCTGCGCCGAAGCTGTAGGCGACGACCTTGTGGCCGTCGACCTCGATCACATGCCGCTCGTCCGGCTCGATCTCACGCCACACGTCCGCATCTCCCCACTGTGGAACGAGGGTAGTCCGCGGCCGCGGCGCGAAACAGCTATCATTTCTGCTAGGGTCGCGATGGCCCTGGCCCCGATCCGGCGCCGCATTCCTCTTGCCGCAGTGCAACAAGCAAGGATAAGCTGGCTGATCGTGACGGCTGGAGGCCTCGATCAACCTGCACCGCAAGGATCTTGGACGCCGTGCTTGCGATCCCGGAGCTGACGACATCCCTGGAGCGGGGCGATAGCCTCGACGAGCGCATCGACGCGGCCTTCGCGCTGATGGAGCCGATGGGCTTCAATGCCCTGATCTACGACTATACGCCCGTGCCCTTCAGGCCGGACGGCACGATGATCAGCCCGTCGCTGCTGTGCCTGCGCCATGCGCCCGAGGACATGCACGAACTCTGGTGCCGGCGCGGCTACTATCTCATCGATCCGGCCCAGCAGGTCGCCGCCCGCAGCATCACGCCGTTCATCTGGTGCTACCGCCAGGATTCCGACACCGTCATCAATCGCATCATGAGCGAGGCCCACACCCCGGTGGTGCGCTATCTCCATGACACCGACATGACCTGCGGCGTCAGCGTGCCGATCCACATGCCCCGCGGCGACTATGCCACCGTGACGGCCGTGCGCTTCCACGCCGAGCGGGATTTCGAGCGGGCGGCGCAGGAGACGGTCGCCGATTTCGCCCTGCTCGCCCATGTCTTCCACGCCGCCGCCATGCCGCTCTACGACGAGGACGCGCTGGTCTGCCACGCCGCCCGCGTCACCGCGCGCGAGCGTCAGTGCCTGAAGCTCTCGGCCGAGGGGCTGACCGCCAAGGAGATCGCCCGCCGGCTCGACCGCTCGGTCGCCACCGTGGTGCTGCACCTCAACTCGGCCGCCCGGCGCCTGGGCGCGCGCAACCGCGTCCATGCCGTGACGCTGGCGGCGCATTACCGCCTGCTGGACGATTGACCCTATCGTTTCTTCTAGCTGCCCGCCGCCGCCGATCCCCACTAGGCTCGCTCGCGCAACCGAGCCAAGGGGGGAGGGCATGCAAGTCAGGGAAGGCCATGTGCCGTTCGGCGAGCACCGGACCTGGTATCGGGTGACCGGGGACCTCGCCTCGCCCAGGCTGCCGCTGGTGGTGGTGCATGGCGGGCCCGGCTGCACGCACGACTATGTCGATGCCTTGAAGGATGTCGCCGCCTCCGGCCGGGCCGTGATCCATTACGACCAGCTCGGCAATGGCCGCTCCACCCATCTGCCGGAAGTGCCGGCCTCGTTCTGGACGGTCGAGCTGTTCCTGGCCGAGCTCGACGCCCTCCTCGGCCATCTCGGCATTGCCGGGCGCTACGCCCTGTACGGCCAGTCCTGGGGCGGCATGCTCAGCGCCGAGCACGCCGTGCGCCGCCCGGCCGGGCTGAAGGCGCTGGTCATCGCCAATTCCCCCTCCGCCATGCCCGTCTGGGTGGCGGAGGCCAACCGCCTGCGCCGCGACCTGCCGGAGGACGTGCAGCGCACGCTGCTGGCGCATGAGGCGGCGGGGACGACCGCGTCGCCCGATTATGTCGCGGCCTCGCGGGTGTTCTACGCCCGCCATGTCTGCCGTCTCGACCCGTGGCCGCCCGAGGTGACGCGCACCTTCGAGGCGATGGACGCGGACCCCACCGTCTATCTCGCCATGAACGGGCCGACCGAGTTCCACGTCATCGGCTCGCTCAAGGACTGGACCATCGTCGACCGGCTGCATCAGGTCATGGCGCCGACCTTCGTCATCTCCGGCCGCCACGACGAGGCGACGCCGCTGGTCGTCGCGCCCTATGCCGAACGCATCCCCGGCGCGACCTGGCGCATCTTCGAGCACTCGAGCCACATGCCGCATGTGGAGGAACGGGCGGATTGCGTGGAAGCGGTCTGCGCCTTCCTGGCCGGGCACGACGGGTAGAACGAACCATGGTATGAGTATGCCGAGGGTGTCACCGTTGGAGGCGACATGGGCGCTGCGATCTCGATCCTGGCAGGTGTGTTTGCCGGCGTGGCTCTGATAGCAGCTGCCGCTTGGCTCTCCATCGCCTGGGAGCGCCGCAGCAGATTGCGGAAGCGGTCTTGGCTGGCGCCGCCGTCCGGCAATGTCGATACGGGGCCGAGCGTTGGGGGTGGCTAAGGCAGCGCCTGGAAATGACTGCGTCCTGATATGAGCAAGCCCTCCGCGGATAAGCTCGGAGTGCAAGGCAGTCTGCTGACGACCGCACGCAGACCGGTGACGGTCGACGAGATCCTGATCGCGCTCCAGATGAGACACGTGCAACCCCTCTCCCGGCCGGGAGAGGGGCAGGGGTGAGGGTCTAAACGTATCACCAGAGAAGTACGGGTCTACGAAACGAGGCGCCAAAACTTTCGACCTTTCCAGTAAAGTCTAACCCCTCACCCCTGCCCCTCTCCCGGCCGGGAGAGGGGTTGCGCACGTTACTTCAAGTCATTTATGCACAAGCCCTCGCGGAGCGGTATCCTCGTGCGAGGCAACGGATCCGGCGCATCCCGGACTCGCCCCCGCTCGCAAGTTTTAATTTGAAAGTCCGATATTATTTGGCTTTAATATCGAAATAGACGATTGGTGCCGATGAACCTCGACGCGATCCGCAGCTTCCTCCACGTGGCCGAGACCGGCAGCTTCAGCCTGGCGGCCACGCGCCTGCGGGTCATGCAGTCGACGATCAGCGGCCGCATCCAGACCCTGGAGGAGGAGCTGGGCTGCCTGCTGTTCAGCCGCGGCCGCGGCGGCGCCGAGCTGACGCCGGCCGGGCTCGACTTCCGCGCCCATGCCGAGAAGATCGTCCAGACCTGGGACCAGGCGCGCCAGCAGGTCGCCCTGCCGCCCGGCTATACCGGAACCTTCCGCTTCGGCGGCCCGGTGGCGCTGCAGGACCGGCTCAACATCGCCTGGGTGCTGTGGATGAAGCAGCACGCCCCCGGCATCGCGCTCCAGCTCGAGGCCGGCTATTCCGACGTGCTGATCGACAGCATCGCCTCGCGGATGATGGACGCGGCGATGATGTACCTGCCGCGCCAGCGCCCGGGACTGGTGATCGAGGAGTTTCGGCAGGAAGACCTGGTCCTGGTCCGGCATCCCGATCTCACCGGTCCCTGGCAGGCCAATTTCGTCTTCATCGACTGGGGGCACGAGTTCCGCACCAGCTATAGCGAGGCGTTTCCGGACATCGCGGCCCCGGCCATCTCCGTCGGCCTGGGCGCGCTCGGCCTGCAATATCTGCTCGCCCTCAAGGGCGCCGCCTATCTGCCGCTCGGCCTGGTGCGCCCGCTGATCGCCGAAGGGCGCCTGGCTGGGGTCGCCGAGGCGCCCGCCTTCCGCCGCCCGATCTATCTCGTCTATCCCACCCAGAGCCGCGATCCGGATCTTCTGGCCCTGGCGCTGTCGGGGCTCCGACAGGTCGCGGCCACGGTGGACGAGCCGGGACCGTGACCCCTCCTGGAATGGTGCCCGTGAAGCACGACGTCATCCTGCGCAATGCCACGCTGATCAACGGCAGCGGCTTTCCCGGGTTCACCGGCGACCTCGCCATCGACGGCGACCGGATCGCCGCGATCGGCGATCTCTCCGCGGCCTCGGCGGAGCAGGACATCGATGTCGGCGGCAAGGTGGTCGCGCCCGGCTTCATCGACGTGCACACCCATGACGACGGGGCGCTGCTGACGCCCGACGGCATGGTGCCGAAGATCAGCCAGGGCGTCACCACGGTCATCGCGGGCAATTGCGGCATCAGCCTGGCCCCGCTCAGGCTCTCCGCCGCGCCGCCGCCGCCCTTCACGCTGGTCGGTGGCCGGGAGAATTTCCGGTTCGACCGCTTCGCCGACTATGTCGCGGAACTGCGCCGGCTCGGCACCGCCACCAACGCCGCCCTCCTGGTCGGGCACACGACGCTGCGCCAGCGCGTCATGCCGAGGGTCGACCGGCCGGCCGACGCGGCCGAGATCGCGCTGATGCAGGCGGAGGTCGAGACCGCCATGGCCGAGGGCGCCTTCGGCCTCAGCACCGGCCTCGACTATCCCCCGGCCGTCGCCTCCTCGACCGCCGAGGTCAAGGCCCTGGCGCGCACCGCCGCGCGCCTCGGCGGCCCCTATGTCACCCATGTCAGGAACTATTTCGAGACGCTGGAGGAGGCGATCGAGGAGGCGATCGACATTGCCGACGATGCCGGCGGCAAGCTGGTCATCTCGCACCACCAGGCGACGGGGCGCGGCAATTTCGGCAAGAGCGGCCCGACCCTGGAGCGGATCGACGCGGCGCGCCGCGACATCGACATCGCCATGGATGTCTACCCCTATGCCGCGACCTCGACGGTGCTGCGCCTCGACCGGTGCGACACCGGCCTGCGCATCCTGATCACCTGGTCCGACAGCTTCCCGGAGATGGCGAACCGCGAGATCAGCGACATCGCCCGCGAATGGAACTGCAGCGAGCGCGCGGCGGGCGAGCGGCTGCTGCCGGCTGGCGCGGTCTATTTCCAGCTCGACGAAGCCGATGTGCGGCGCATCCTCGCCCATCCCCGCACCATGGTCGGGTCTGACGGCCTGCCGCACGACAAGCATCCGCATCCGCGCCTGTGGGGCACCTTTCCCAGGGTGCTCGGCCATTATGTCCGCGACGTCGGGCTGTTCGGGCTGGAGGAGGCGGTGTTCCGCATGACGGGGCTGCCGGCGCGGGAATTCGGCATCGATCGCCGCGGCCGCCTGACGGCAGGGCATTTCGCCGACATCGTCGTCTTCGACCCCGCGACGGTGGCGGACCGGGCGACGTTCGAGCAGCCGCAGCAGGCCGCCGCCGGCATCGAGCTGGTGTTCGTCAACGGCTCCCTCGTCTGGCGGGACGGCCGTGCCACCGGCGCCCGGCCGGGGCACGTGCTGCGGCCGCTGCCCGCCGCCCGGCGCGGCATCGCCGAGACGGCGGGCGAGGGCGGCCTCGCCTGCTGTGTTCAGAGCACGTCGTAGAGGCCGTCGATCGTCGCCAGGGTGTAGGGGAACTCGATCGGCCGCGAGCAGCGCCAGGCCGCATGCGGCTGTCCCCGCAACGCCTTCAACGCTTCCCCGGTCCGCAGCACGCCGCCGCCATAGAGCCGGTTGGCCATGTCGAGCATGGCGGTGCGGTGCATGGCGTCCGTCCGGCTGCCGCAGGCCTCCTTCACCAGCCAGACGCGATAGCTCCGGAACACCGCGTCGAACACGCTGGCGCGGACGCAGCTGTCGGTCCAGACGCCGACCGTGACGATGTTCTCGGCGCCCAGGCGGCGGAGGCGCTCGTCCAGGTCGGTGTCGTGGAAGGCGCTGGGCCAGCGCTTGCGGATCACGGTCTCGCCCTCAAGCGGGGCGACCTCCTCGCAGATCCCGGCGCCGTCGCTGCCGGCGACCGCCGAGCGCAGGTCGTCGGTCAGGCTGGCCTCGAGCAGGGGATAATGCTGCCGGTCCTCTTCCCCGACCCAGGCCTGGACATGGATGACCGGCACGCCGCCGGCGCGGGCGGCGGCGATGACCGCAGAGGCGTTGGCGAGAATCCGGTCATAATCCTCGACGGGATAGATGCAGGCGGCGCGATACTCGTTCTGGAGGTCGATGCTGAGGACCACGGTGGAGCGGGGCGGCAGGGCAGGAGCGTCGGGCATCAGGGCTCACGTCTCGTCGAAGGTTGTGACGAACTGCACGAGCAGGCGCACCGCCGCGTCGAGGTCGGCGGCGTCCATGCTCTCATCGGGATTGTGGCTGCCGTTGCGGTTGCGCACGAAGACCATGGCGCTGGGGACGTCGGCGCCGGCGAAGGCGGCGGCGTCGTGGCCGGCGCCGCTCGGCAGCCGCGGCGCCGGCAGGCCGGCGCGGACCGCCGCGGCCTCCAGCCTGTCGACCAGGCCGGGCGCCATCCGGGCCGGGGCCCAGGTGAAGGCCGGCCCGAGCTCGAAGCGCACGCCGCGCCTGGTGGCGACCTCGGCGCAGATGCGTCGCAGGCTCGCGCGCAGGCGGTCGAGCACGGCCTGGTGCTCGCTGCGCAGGTCCAGGGTGAAGCGCAATTCGCCGAGGACGCGGCTGCCGCCATGCTGGGTCGGATCGGACTCCACCCGGCCGATGGTGATCGTCGCCTCGGACCCCTCCGCCTCCAGGGCGTCCCATTCCGCTTCGAGCCCCCGCACCAGGTCGGTGAAGCCGAGGACGGCGTCGCGCCGGGCAAAGCGCGGCTCGGCGCCGGAATGGCCATAGGCCCCGAAGCAGGCGGCATCGACATGGCGGACGCCGCCGGCGATGGCGGTGACGAGGCCGACCGGGCAGCCCTTTGCCAGGAGGCGCGGCCCCTGCTCGATATGCACCTCGACGAAGGCGGCGATGGCGCCGGCTGGGATCTGCGGCACGCCGCGCCGGATCGGCTCGGGGTCGAAGCCGGCCTCCAGCATGTGCTGGCCCAGCGTCCGTCCGGTGTCGGAGCGCCGGGCCTCGAGCGCTGCGGGCGGCAGCCGGCCGAGGGCCGCCTCGCTGCCGGGATAGGAGAGCGGGAACCAGGCCGCCTCTTCCGCCCGGATCGCCATGACGACGAGGTCGCGGCGCGGCACGAAACGCGCTTCGGCAAGGTCCGACAGCACGGCCAGCCCGGCCAGGACGCCGGCCGCGCCGTCATAATTGCCGCCATGCGGGACGCTGTCGAGGTGCGAGCCGATGACCAGGGCCGGCAGGCCGCGCTCGTGGCCGGGGAGCGTCAGATAGAGATTGCCGGCCGCATCGACGCGAGCGAGCGCGCCGAGCGCCTCTCCTTCGCGGCGCACGCGGTCATGGGCGCCCTGCTCGCGCGCGCCATAGGCCTCGCGCGTCACGCCGGGCGGATCGGCCGAGGCCTGCGCCAGCTCGGCCAGGAGCCGTCGCGTCAGGCGCTCGCTGCGCGTCAGAGGGCGGTCCGGCATCAGGCGACCGGCCCCGCACGCTCGGCGATCAGGCCGTATTCGCTCGGCCGGCGATAGCGGGCGAAGTCGAAATTGACCCGCCGGCAGGTATCGATCAGGCCGAGATCGGCGCGATGGACGATGACCTCGTCGTCGACCGACACGGCCAGCGCCGCGATCTCCCCGGTCGGGGCGATGATGCAGGAGCCGCCGATCAGGGCCTGCCCTTCCTCCACGCCGGCCTTGGCCGCGGCGGCCACCCAGACCGTGTTCTGGTAGGCGCCGGCCTGCATCGGCAGATGGTTGTGGAACATGCGCAGATGATCGAGGGTCGGTGCCTCCGCCAGCACCGCCGGCGTGTTGTAGCCGATCAGCACCACCTCGGCGCCGTTGAGGCACAGCATCCGGTAGGTCTCCGGCCAGCGCCGGTCGTTGCACAGGGCGAGCCCGATGCGCGCGCCGCGATAGGCAAAGACGGGGAAGCCGAGATTGCCGGGCTCGAAATAGCGCCGCTCGAGATGGACCGTCGTGCCGGCTTCCGACGCCTCCGAGCCGGGAAGGTGGATCTTGCGGTAGCGCCCGACCAGGCTGCCGTCGGCGTCGACGAGGTCCATGGTGTTGAAGCGCCGCTTGCGGCCGTCCTCGTCGGCGATCTCGGAATAGCCCAGCGCAAAGCCGAGCCTGAGCCGGCGCGCCGCGTCGAACAGAGGCTGCGTCTGCGGCCCCGGCACCCGCTCCTCGTAGAAGCCTTCGATCTCGCTCTCGTCCAGCGTCCAGCGCGGGAAGAAGGTGGTCAGCGCCATTTCCGGGAAGACGGCGAGCTCGGCTCCGGCGGCTGCCGCCCGTTCCAGGAGATGGACCAGCCGGCCCACGGTCTCGGCGCGGGTGGCGCTGCGCTGAACCGGGCCGGTCTGGCAGACGGCCAGCGTCAGATGTCGATCCATGGTGTCGTGTCCTCGAGAGGCTTGTTGAAACTGCCGGCTTCCGCGCGGCTGCGCGGCACGAAGCGGCCGGAAGGAGAGGCGGGTTGCAGGACGCCGTCGGCCACGACCGGGATGCCGCGGACGAGGGTGGTGACGGGCTTGCCGGTGAGGTCCAGCCCCTCATAGGGCGTGAAGTCGACGCCGGAATGGAGGTCGTCGCGGCGCACCCGCCAGCGCCGCTGCGGATCCCAGAGCGCCAGGTCGGCGTCGAGGCCGACGGCGATCCGCCCCTTGGCATGCGCGAGGCCGTAGAGATCGGCGGCGGCGCGGCTCGCGAGGTCGAGATAGCGCTGAAGCGTCAGGCGGCCGGTCAGGAGCCCTTCGGAGAACAGGATCGGCAGCCGCGTCTCCAGGCCCGGCACGCCGCTGACCGCCTTGTGGAAGGCAGGCGCGGCGGCGTCGGGCAGCTTGTCGGCGAGGCGGTAGGGCGAATGGTCCGACGACCACAGGCCGAGATCGCCTGCCGCCAGCGCCTGCCACAGATGCGCCTGGCTGGCGCTGGAGCGCGGCGGCGGCGAGAAGACGAAGCGGGCGGCGTCGATGGCCGGCCGGTCGAGATCGGCCGCGGTGAGGAGCAGGTATTGCGGGCAGGTCTCGCCGATCACGTCGGCGCCGCGCCGGCGCCCTCGCGAAACTTCCTCTGCCGACTGGGCGCAGGAGACGTGGACCACCACCAGCCGGGCGCCGGCGATCTCGGCCAGGGTGATGGCCCGGTGCGTGGCCTCGCGCTCGATCGCCTCGGCATGCGCGACCGCGTGGTAGCGCAGCGCCGTCCGGCCGCTCTCGACCAGGCGCTGCTGCGTGCGGCGGATGGCGGCGTCGTTCTCCGCATGGACCATGACGATCATGCCTTCCGCCCGCGCCGCGTCCATCACGCCGAGCAGCCGGTCGTCGGAGACGGCGAAGCCCTCATAGGTCATGAAGGCCTTGACCGAGGGGACGCCGCGCTCGGCCAGCCGGGCGAGCTGCGCGCCGACATCGCCGCCGGTGCCTTCGGTGACGACGCCGTGCAGGCCGTAATCGACGAAGGACCGCCCGGCGGCGCAGGCGAGCGAGCGGTCGAGGGCCTGGAGCGCGGTCATGCCGGGGCCGGGCATGGCGAAGGGCACCACGCAGGTGGTGCCGCCGAAGGCGGCGGTGATCGTGCCGGAGCCGAAATCGTCGGCCGTGTCGGCGCCGCCCCAGGACGGCTGGTCGAGGTGGCAATGGGCGTCGATGCCGCCCGGCAGCACCCAGAGCCCGGAGGCCTCGATCGTCTCGGCGCCGGCAAGGCCTGCCCCGAGCGCGGCGATCCGCCCGCCCTCGATGCCGATATCGACCTCGGCCCAGCCCGTGTCGAGCGCGACGCGCCCGCCTTTGATCACCCTCTCATGCATCGACGGTCCTCTCATCCTTGGTGGGACCGGCCTCGTCGATCGCGAAGACCGGGGCCATCGCCAGCAAGTGCTCGCGCGGCAGGTGGCAGGCGATGCTGTGGTCCGGCGCGAAGCTCTGGACCGGCGGCGGCAGCCGGTCGCAGGTGCCGGCGATGACATGCGGGCAGCGGGTCGAGAACGGGCAGCCGGGCGGCGGGTCCGAGGGCGAGGGGAGCTCGCCGGTCAGCAGCACCCGGCGCTTGCTCACCCGGGGATCGGCGATCGGAACGGCCGACAGCAGCGCCTCGGTATAGGGATGGTAGGGCGGGGCGAAGATGTCCGGCGTCCGGCCCTGCTCCATGATCCGGCCGAGATACATCACGACGACGCGGTCGGAGAGATAGCGCACGACGGAGAGGTCGTGGCTGATGAACAGGAGGGTCGTGCCCTCCTGGCGCTGGATGTCCATCAGGAGCTCGGTCACCGCGGCCTGCACCGAGACGTCGAGGGCGGAGACCGGCTCGTCCGCCACCACCAGGGCGGGATTGCCGGCAAAGGCCCGGGCGATGCCGACGCGCTGCTTCTGGCCGCCGGAGAGCTGGCGCGGCCGGCGCTCGGCGAATTCCCGCGGCAGCTTGACCAGGTCGAGCAGTTCGAAGACGCGCTGCCGGATCCGGGCCTCGTCGGTCTCGACCCCGAACTTGCGGATGACGCGGGCGATCTGGGCGCCGACGGTGTGGCTGGGGTTGAGCGTGTCGAACGGGTTTTGGAAGATCATCTGCAGGCTGCGGATGGTGCGGGCGCTGCGGCGTCCCACCGGCAGCCGGCCAAGCTCCAGGCCCGCCAGGGTGATCGAGCCGGACGTCGCCTGGTCGAGGCCCATCAGGATCTTGGCGAAGGTCGACTTGCCGCAGCCGGACTCGCCGACGATTGCCACGGTCTCGCCGCCGCGTGCCTCGAAGCTCACGTCCTGGTTGGCCCGCACGCGCTCGTAGCGCTTGCTGAGGTCGTCGACCCGCAGGATCACCTCGCCCGGCACTACCGCCGGCCGGCCGGCGCCGCGGGCGGCGGCATCGGCCCAGGCGATCTCGTCGACCCGCAGGCAGCGCGAGGCATGGTCGGGCTCGCCCGCCAGCCCCGCCATCGGCACCGGGGCGGCGTCGCAGCGCCCGCCGGCGAAAAATTCGCAGCGCGGCCCGAAGCTGCAGCCCGGCGGCCGGGCCAGGGGCGGCGGCAGCTGGCCCGGGATCGCCAGCAGCGGGCGGCTGTTCTTGTCGGCGCCGGGCACCGGGATCGAGGCGAACAGGCCGCGCGTATAGGGGTGGCGCATGCCGCCGAACACGGCGCGCACCGGCCCGGTCTCCACCGCCTCGCCGGCATACATCACGGTGATGCGCTCGCAGGTCTCCAGCACCAGCCCGAGATTGTGGGAGATGTAGAGCATCGCCGTGCCGTGCTGGGCCGAGATCTCGCGGATGAGGTCGACGATGCCCGCCTCCACCGTGACGTCGAGCGCGGTGGTCGGCTCGTCGAGCAGCAGCACCTTGGGGTTGGACAGGAGCGCCATGGCGATGACGACGCGCTGCTGCTGCCCGCCCGAGATCTGGTGGGGATAGGCGCTGAGGATGCGCTCGCAATCGGCGAGGCGCACGCGCTCCAGCATCGCCTTCGCCCGGGCCATCGCCTCCGCCGGCGATACGCCCTCGTGATGGATCGGCACCTCGGCGAGCTGCTCGCCGATGGTCATGGCCGGATTGAGGGAGGCCATCGGCTCCTGGTAGATCATCGCGATCTCGGCGCCGCGGACCCGGCGCAGCTCCTCCGCGCCCATGGCGAGCATGTCGCGCCCCTGGAACAGGATCTGGCCGCCGACGATGCGGCCGGTCCGGCCGAGATAGCGCATCACCGCCAGGGCGATGGTGGACTTGCCGCAGCCGGACTCGCCGACGAGCCCATGGGCTTCGCCGGGCATCAGCTTCAGGTTGAAGTCGACCACCGCCGGGACCTCGCCCGCCCGCGTGGCATAGGAGATCGAGACGTTCCGGCACTCCAGGATCGGAATGGCTGCCGCGGCCGGGCTGGTGTCCATGGTGCCCTCTCAGTCCCGCAGGCTCATTTCGCGCAACCCGTCGGCCATCAGGTTGAAGCCGAGGATCAGGCTGGAGACCGACAGCGCCGGCACGATCAGCATGTAGGCGAATTTCCACAGCAGGGCGGCGGTGGCGGCCTCCTTGATCATCAGGCCCCAATCCGGGTCCGGCGGCTGCAGGCCGAGGCCGAGGAAGGTCAGGGTGGTGATGGCGACCGTGGTGTAGCCGAGGCGCAGGCAGGCATCGACGATGATCGGCCCGCGCACATTGGGCAGGAGCTCCACCACCATGATCCAGACGGGATGCTCGCCCCGGGTCTGCGCCGCGTGGATATAGTCGCGCGACCGCGCGTCCAGGGTCAGCCCGCGGACGATGCGCATCACCGCCGGGGCCGACGAGCAGGTGACGGCGATGATGATGTTGAAGCCGCTCTGGCCGAGCGTGTTCAGCACCAGGATGAACAGCACCATCACCGGGAAGGAGAGGAGGACGTTGCCGAGGAAGGAGACCACCTCGTCCCACCAGCCGCCGAGATAGCCGGCGACGAGGCCGAGCGCGGCGCCGACGACATAGGCCGCCGTCGTCGCGGTGATGCCCCAGACCAGCACGCGCTGGCAGCCCCAGATGGTGCGCGACAGCACGTCCCGGCCGCGCATGTCGGCGCCGAGCAGGAAGGTGACGCCGTTCCGGACCGTGCCCGGCGGCGCATAGGGGGCGAGCGGCTTGTTCGGGTCCGGCAGCGGCAGGTAGGGCGCCGCCACCGCCATCAGCAGCCAGAAGAACACCAGGGTGGCGCCGATGATCGTCACCCAGGACTCGCGCCAGGCGTGCAGCGCCATGGCGTAGAGCGCGATCACGGCCGGGATGGCGGGCAGCAGCACGTAGTCGTCGAGCCGTCCGAGGGAGCGGCCGAGCATCACATGGGCCATCAGGGGCAGCCAGACCAGGGCGAGGAGGGCGACGACCCGTCGAGGGGTGGCGAGCCGAAGCGGCGGCTTGACGAGGCTCTGTTCGGCGCTGGCGGTCATCGCGATGCTCCTAGCCGAACCGCACGCGCGGGTTGAGGATGACGTAGCCGATGTCGGACAGGAGCTGCGACATGACGGCGACGAAGACCGCCACCAGCGTCGCCGCCTGCACCACCTGGATGTCGCCATACATGGTCGCGTCGAACAGCATCCGGCCAAACCCGGAATATTGGAAGAACACCTCGACGACGACCACCTCCGACAGGAGCCAGTTGAGCTGCAGGAAGATCAGGGTGAACGGCACGATCAGCGCGTTCCGGAGCGCGTGGCGCAGGATCACCCGGCGGTAGGGCAGGCCCTTGAGGATGGCGGTGCGGATGTAGTGCGAGGTCATGACCTCGGCCATGGCGGCCCGGGTCATGCGCACGACATAGCCGATGTCGTAGAGCAGCAGCGTCAGGAGCGGCAGCAGCAGCTCGCGGAACGACCAGCCATTGACCATGGCGGACTTGGTCGGCACCCAGTTGAGGCCGAGCGCCAGCACCACCGTCAGCAGCACCGCCGTGGCGATCTGCGGGATCGAGGTGGTGATGACGGCGAAGATGGAGATCACCCGGTCCAGGATCGAGCCCTCGCGCATCCCGGCAAGCACGCCCAGCGTCAGCGACACCGGGATCATGATGAGGAAGACGAAGCCGGCCAGGATCGCGGTGTTGGCCAGCCTTTCCTTCAGCAGGGTCGAGACCTCGACGTTCTTCTCGATCGAGCGGCCGAGGTCGCCGCGGAAGATGGCACCGATCCATTCGACATAGCGCGTGGCGAAGGGCGCGTTCAGCCCCTTCTTGTCCAGCCAGGCCTGGTAGTCCTGCTCCGACAGGGTCGCGACCCCGAAGCCGCCCAGTTCCGAGACCGCGACCTTCCTGCGGAACTGGTCGCTGTCGAAGATGGCGAACAGCGCCAGGGTGACGACCGCCATGATCAGCAGCATCTGGGCCAGCCGGCGGACGATGAGATGTGCCATGCGCTCCGATCCGCGCCCCGCCGCGGGGGCGGCGGGGCGGAGTGGGGGACTGCTTACGAAGTATCCGCGAACAAATGCGTCACCTGAGGCGCGCGACCCCTCTCCCAGTCGGGAGAGGGGTTTCCCGCGCCACCTTCATTTCATTTGTTCGCCGATACTTCCTTGCGTCAGCTCATCCAGACCTTGGTCAGCTGCATCTGGCGGGCGGGGTGGGGCTTGTAGCCGTGCACCTTGGCGGAGGCCAGGTTGTAGACCGGGCGCCAGAGCGGCTCGACCATCACCGCCGCGTCCTGGAGGATCCGCTCGACCTTCTCCATCTTGGCCTTGCGCTCGGCGACGTCGATGGTCGCCTCGGCCTCCGACAGGGCCTTGTCGAACTCCGGGTCCGAGAAATGGCTCTCGTTCCACGGCACGCCGGTGCGGTAGGCCTGGGCCAGCGCCATGGTGCCGAGCGGGCGATGCGCCCAGGACGTGGCGCCGAACGGGGTCTTGTCCCAGACCTCCCAGAACTTGGTGGTCGGCATCACGTTGACGGCAAGGTTGATGCCCACATCTTTCAACTGGTCGCGCAGGGCCTCGCACACCGCCTGATGCCAGGGGCCGTCGGTGTTGCCGACGTCGATGGTGAGGTCCAGGCCCTTTTCATAGCCGGCTTCCTTCAGCAATTGCTTGGCGCCCTCGACGTCGCGGGCGAGCTCGGGAAGCGGGAAATAGTCGGGATGGACCGGGGCGACGTGGAAATTGTAGGCGACGCCGCCGCCTTCGGGGAAGACCAGGGCCTTGACGGCGGCATTGTCGACCGCCTTGACGATCGCCCGCCGGACGCGGATGTCGTCGAAGGGCTTGGCGTCGACCTGCATGCGGCAGCACAGGGTCTGGGCCGTCTCGACGGAGAGGATCTGGGCGCCGTCGATCGACCGGGCCAGCTCGAGCTGCTCGACCGTCAGCTCGTAGATCGCATCGACGCTGCCGGAGGCGAGCGCGGCGGTCTGGTTGTCCTGCTCGTAATTGTAGAAATGGATCTCGTCGAGATAGACATCGCCGCCCCAGTAGCGGAAATCCTTGCCGTCGGTGGTCTTGGCGACGCGCTTGAGGACGCAGCGCTCGCCGACCTTCAGCTCCGCCAGCGTATAGGGCCCGGTGCCGATCGGATGGTCGGAGAACGGCGCCTTGAACGAGGGATGCACGATCAGGGCGGGATATTCGGCGCAGTCCTCGGCCACCGACAGCACCGGCTTCGACAGGTTGAGGCGCAGCGTGTGGCTGCCGACGACCTCGACGCCGTTCCTGGCGGGCTTGCGCACCGGCTTGCCCTTGGCGTCCTTGTCGCCGGTCGCCTCGGCCAGCGCCCCGAAGGTCGACAGGCCGAGATTGGACGAGCCATTGGCCGAATCCGTCCAGCGGCGGATGTTCCAGGCGATGTGGTCGGCGGTGAGCTCCTCGCCATTGTGCCACATCACGCCCTTGCGGACATGCAGCGTCCAGGTCTTGAGGTCCGCCGACGGCTCCCAGGCCTCGATCAGCATCGGCCGGACGATATTGTCCGGGCCGACCATGGTCATGTACTCGATGATCGGCCGCGACTGGTTCGACATCTCGTTCCAGCTATAGGTCGCCGGATCCTCCATCTTGGCGACGATCTGGCCGACGCGCAGCGTGCCGCCGGCCTTGGCCGCGGGATCGGCCGGCGGGAAGGGCAGGCTGTCGGCCGCCAGGGCCGGCGACGGGAGGCCGGCCATGGCATAGGCGGCGCTCGCGCCGACGCCGAGCAGCGCGGCGAAGCGGATGAACTCGCGGCGATCCATCTGCCCCTTGCCGAGCTGCTCCTTCAGCCCGGGAAGCAGGGAATGCTCTTTGATATCGGTCATGTCGTTCCCCTCGTCTGATCTTCGATATTTGATCATTGATCTCTGGTCTCGGCCGCGGCCGGCTCTTGGAGGCCGGCTCGCGCTGTCCGTTCCGCGCCCGGCGGAGCGGGATCGTCGTCCGGCGGCGGGTCAGGCCGCCGCCACCACCATGATCTCCACGCGGTAGGCGTCGCCGGCGAGGCGCGCCTCGACGGTGGCCCGGACCGGCATGGCGGCCGGGTCGATCCAGCGGTCCCAGACGCTGTTCATCAGCTCGAAATCGGCGATGTCCCGGAGCCAGATCACGGCGCTGAGCAGCTTGGACTTGTCCGAGCCGGCGAGCTGGAGATAGCGCTCGATCTTGGCCAGGGTGTCGCGCGTCTGCTGCACGGTGTCGCCCGAGGTGTCGTCCGCCGTCATGCCGGAGAGGTAGACGGTGCCGTTATGGCTGAGGGCGCGGCAATAGCGTGTGCCGTTTTCGAAGCGCGTGATGGTCATGGCGTGAGGTCCGGTTGGGGAGAAGCGGGGCCGCCGCGGCGCAGGCGCCCCGGCGACAGGTCCGAGAGGGAAAGGCCCAGCGCCGTCAGGTCGTCCGGCAGCCGCCGGTCGCGGATCAGCGCGGCGCAGGCGCGGGAGAGGGCGGGCGAGGTCTTGATGCCGTAGCCGCCTTGCCCGGCCAGCCAGAAGAAGCCTTCGGCGGCCTCGTCCGGCCCGACGACCGGCGAGCCGTCGGCGGCGAAGGTGCGCAGCCCGGCCCAGGCATGGGAGACGCGGCCGACCGTCAGCACCGTCGCTCGTTCCAGCCGGTCGGCGCCGATGGCGACGTCGAGATCGTCGGGATAGGCGTCCATCGGCGGGCTCGGCGTCGCGTCGGCCGGCGAGACGAAGAGCTGGCCCGCATCGGGCTTGAAGTAGAACTCCTCGCCGACATCGTTGACCAGGGGCCAGCCGGCGATATCCATGCCCGCCGGCACCGGGATGTTGAAGGCCGTGCGCCGCTTCGGCACCAGCCCGAGGGCGGGCACGCCGGCCAGCTCCGCGACCGCGTCCGCCCAGGCCCCCGCGGCGTTGACGACGATGGGCGCCGAGAAGCGGCCGGCCGGCGTGGTCACGCTCCAGCGCCCGCCCTCTCGCGCGATCGCCTCCACCTCCGCCTTGACGAGGATGCGGGCGCCGCGGGCCCTGGCGGCCCTCAGGAAGCCCTGGTGCAGGCCGTTGACATCGAGATCCCTGGCGTCGGGTTCGAGGATGGCGCCGGCCACGTAGTCCGGCCGCAGGACCGGGGCCCGGGCGATCGCCTCGGCGGGGTCGATCGCCACGATCGTCGGCACCAGAGCGCGGGCGCGCTCCAGCTCCAGCGCCAGCAGCGCCACCTGGTCGGCGCGGGCGATGGTGAGCATGCCGCGCGGGCTGAGCAGCGGGTGGTCGCAGAAGCCGGCAGGCGGATCGGTGAGGAAGGCCCGGCTCGCCATGGCCAGACGGCGGATGACGCCGTTGCCGTAATTCTCGGTGAAGCTCGCGGCCGACCGTCCGGTGGCGTGGATGCCGCATTGGCTCTCCCGCTCCAGGAGGATGACGGAGCCGAGGGCGGCGAGCTCATAGGCCGCGCCCGCGCCGGCGATGCCGCCGCCGACGACGAGGACGTCCGCCGTGCCGGTCTCGGCGGCGCTCATGCCGCGAGCGCCTGGGTCAGGTCGGCGATCAGGTCCTCCGCCGCCTCGATGCCGACCGACAGCCGCAGCAGGTCCGGCGGCGTGTGGCTCTGCGGCCCTTCCATGCCGCGCCGGATCTCGATCACCGTCTCCAGCCCGCCGAAGGAGATCGCCTGGCGGATGGTCCGGACCGCGCCGGCGACGCGATGCGCCGCGGGCTCGCCGCCGGCGACGCGGAAGGAGAGCATGCCGCCGAAGCCGCTGGACATCTGCGTCGCGGCCAGCCCATGGCCGGGATGGCTCGCCAGGCCGGGATAGAGCACCTCGACCACGCCGGCATGGTCCTGCAGCATGCCGGCGATCGCCAGGGCGTTGCGGCAGATCGTCTCCATCCGCAGCTTGAGCGTGCGCATGCCGCGCAGCAGCAGCCAGGCCTCGAACGGCCCGAGCACGGCGCCGTAATCGTTGCGGATCGCCGCCAGCCGGCGCAGCAGCGCCCCCTGTCCGGGCGCCGCGACCAGGGCGCCGGCGACGACGTCGGCATGGCCGTTGAGATATTTGCTGCCGGAATGCAGGACGAGGTCGACGCTCCGTTCGATCGGGCGGGTGAGGATCGGCGTCGCCACCGTGTTGTCGGCGACGACCAGGGCGCCGCAGCCATGCGCCAGCTCGCTGACGGCCGAGATATCCGAGACGTGCCAGAGCGGATTGGCCGGCGTCTCGATCCAGACGAGGTCGGCCGGACGCGCATCCAGGATCGCCTTCAGTCCGGCAAGGTCGCCATAGTCGGCCTCGGTGACGGCGAGGCCCCAGGCGGCGCCGTGGGTCGCCAGCCAGTGGCGCAGGCCGGAATAGAGCCGCGTCGGCACCACGACATGGGCGCCCGGCCGCAGCGTGTGCAGGGCCGCGGTCGCCGCCGCCATGCCCGAGGAGAACAACAGGCCGCCTTCGCCGCCCTCCAAGGCCGCGAGCAGCGCCTCCGCCTGCAGGAAGGTCGGGTTGTCGTCGCGGGTGAAGCTGCGCCCGGCGCGGCCGAGATCGGCCGGGTCGCGCAGGAAGGTCGTGGCCGGGCGGATCGCCGGCCCGAGCGCGTCGGTCTCCTCGTCGATCCAGCCCAGGGCCTGCGCCAGCAGGGTCTGCGGGGTGAGGGCAGGGGGCGTGTGAGACATCAGGCCTTCTCTCGACCGGCACGATCTCGGAAAGTTTCACTCTATGGCACCATCATGCATTTGAAAATTGAATTTGTCGCGCATTTAATATCGGCAAAGCAGATGCATTTTTAGCCAGGCTGGTCGGCCGCGATGGCCGGGGCGGCGGGGAGCGCGGCATCGCCGGTGCCGCGGCGCAGGCTGCGGAGCCGTGTCGGCGGCCCGCGCCGGCCGCCCTTCGCCGCGGATGAGGACCGGCAAGCCGCAACCCGGGCGGACATCGCCCTTTTTTCGCGCCGTTGCAGTCGATATATCCGGCATATCCGCTGCCCGGAGCCCGCCCATGCGCCGTCTCGTCCTCGCCGCCGCCCTGCTCGCCGTGACGCTGCCTGCCGCCGCCGAGGAGGTGCAGCGCGTCGTGCCCGGCTCACCGGGAGAGGCGCAGTTCTCCTTCGCGCCGGTGGTCAAGCGGGTGACGCCGGCAGTGGTCAACGTCTATGCCGAGCATGTCGAGCGCACCCGGCCCAACCCGCTGTTCGACGATCCCTTCTTCCGGCAGTTCTTCGGCGGCGGCGGCGACGCCGAGCCGCGCACCCGGGTGCAGCGCTCGCTCGGCTCGGGCGTGATCGTCGAGGCCGACGGCCTGGTCGTCACCAATTACCACGTCATCGCCGACGCCACGCAGGTCAAGGTCGCGCTCGCCGACAAGCGCGAGCTGCAGGCCGACGTCATCCTCAAGGACCAGCGCGCCGACCTCGCGGTGCTGCGCCTCAAGGATGTCAAGGGTGCGCTCGCCACCCTGCCGCTGGCGCCCGAGGATTCGCTCGAGGTCGGCGACCTCGTGCTCGCCGTCGGCGACCCCTTCGGCGTCGGCCAGACCGTCACCTCGGGCATCGTCTCGGCGCTCGCCCGCAGCCAGGTCGGCTCCTCCAACTTCCAGTCCTTCATCCAGACGGATGCGGCCATCAATCCCGGCAATTCCGGCGGCGCCCTGGTCGACATGTCCGGCCGGCTGGTCGGCATCAACACCGCCATCGTCTCCGGCTCCGGCGGCAGCATCGGCATCGGCTTCGCCATCCCAGCCGCCATGGTGCGGGTGGTGCTCGACAGCGCCAAGGCCGGCTCCAAGACGGTGCGGCGGCCCTGGCTCGGCGCCACGCTGCAGGCGGTGACGCCGGAGATCGCCGAGTCGCTCGGCATCGACCGGCCGTCGGGCGCCCTGGTGGCCGAGATCGCCCAGGCCGGCCCCTCGGCCACGGCGGGCCTGGCGACCGGTGACCTCATCGTCGGCATCGGCGGCGTCGCCATCGCCGATCCCGACGAGTTCGGCTATCGCTTCGCCACCCAGCCGCTCGGCGGTGTCGCCAAGCTCGACGTGCTGCGCCGCGGCCAGCACGTCGCCGTCGAGGTGCCCCTGTCGGCGGCGGCCGAGACCACGCCGAGCGACGAGACCAAGCTCGCGGGGCCGTCGCCGCTGGCCGGCGCGACGGTCGCCAATCTCTCGCCGGCGGTCGCCGATGCCCTCGGCCTCGACCTCAATGCCAACGGCGTCGTCATCACCGATGTCGACGAGCAGAGCACCGCCGGCTCGCTCGGCTTCCAGAAGAAGGACGTGGTGGTCGCCGTCAACGGCCAGGCCGTGGCCAACGCCAAGGCCCTGGCGCGCCTCGCCGGCCAGTCCCGCGCGCTCTGGCGAGTCACCATCAGCCGCGACGGGCGCCAGATCACCTCGGTGTTCGGGGGATGAGCGACCTCTTCGCCGCCGCCGGCATGGACCGCGACGCCCCGCGCCCGCTGGCCGACCGGCTGCGGCCGAAGACGCTGGCCGACGTGGTCGGCCAGGACCATCTCGTCGGCCCCGACGGGGCGCTGACCCGGCTGATCGAGTCCGGCTCGCTCGGCAGCCTGATCTTCTGGGGCCCGCCCGGCACCGGCAAGACCACCGTGGCGCGGCTGCTCGCCGGCGTCACCAAGCTCGGCTTCGAGCAGGTCTCGGCCATCTTCACCGGCGTCGCCGACCTGAAGAAAGTGTTCGAGAGCGCCCGTGGCCGCCGCATGACCGGCCGCGGCACGCTGCTCTTCGTCGACGAGATCCACCGTTTCAACCGGGCCCAGCAGGACAGCTTCCTGCCGGTCATGGAGGACGGCACCGTCACCCTGGTCGGCGCCACCACCGAGAATCCGTCCTTCGAGCTCAACGCGGCGCTGCTTTCCCGCGCCCGCGTCATGACCTTCAAGGCGCTGGACGAGGCGGCGATCGAGAGGCTCCTCGCCCATGCCGAGGCGGCGGAGGGCCGGGCGCTGCCGCTCGATGCCGAGGCTCGCGCCGCGCTGGTGCGCATGGCCGACGGCGACGGCCGAGCCGCCCTGACGCTCGCCGAGGAAGCCTGGCGCGCCGCCAAGCCCGGCGAGATCTTCACGTCGGCCGTGCTGCAGGAGGTGCTGCAGCGCCGCGCCCCGATCTACGACAAGGGCCAGGACGGCCACTACAACCTGATCTCCGCCCTGCACAAGTCGGTGCGCGGCTCCGATCCCGACGCCTCGCTCTACTATCTCGCCCGCATGTTCGACGCCGGCGAGGACCCGCTGTTCATCGCCCGCCGGGTGGTGCGCATGGCGGTGGAGGATATCGGCATGGCCGACCCGCAGGCGCTGGTCGTCGCCAATGCCGCCAAGGACGCCTATGACTTCCTCGGCAGCCCGGAGGGCGAGCTCGCCATCGCGCAGGCGGTCGTCTACGTCGCCACCGCCCCGAAGTCGAACGCCACCTACACCGCCTACAAGGCGGCGATGCAGGCAGCCAGGCAGGGCGGCTCGCTGATGCCGCCCAAGATCATCCTCAACGCTCCGACCAAGCTGATGCAGGCGGAGAGCTACGGCACGGGCTATCGCTACGACCACGACGAGCCCGACGCCTTCTCCGGCCAGAACTATTTTCCCGAGGCCCTGGGCCGACGCAGCTTCTACCAGCCGGTCGAACGCGGCTTCGAGCGCGAGGTGAGGAAGCGCATGGAGTGGTGGGACAAGCTGCGCAAGGAGCGGGGCGAGGGCTGAGGACGTGTTGGTGAACAATTGAATCGAAGTAGCGCGGGGAACCCCTCTCCCGACTGGGAGAGGGGTAGGGGTGAGGGACTAGACTTTACCAGAATGGGCGAAGCATTTTGCGTGCCGTTGCTTCAGCCGATACCTCTTTGGTGACCCGTTTAGACCCTCACCCCTGCCCCTCTCCCGGCCGGAAGAGGGGTTGCGCGCGTCTCATCTGAAGCACTTATTCCTCAAAGGACCGTGTCGGCCGACGGCCTCGCGCCGCCATTCATTCTGCATCCGGATGCAGAGTTTTCGTTGCATCCGGATGCAGCCGTGCCTATGCTCCTTCCGTCGCCCGGCCGGCGGCCCTGGAGCATCGGCCGGGCTCGGCGAGGCGAGCTGCCGGCCTGCCGCCTGCCCGACGGTTCGGGCCGGCCGCAGGGCTCGGCGGACCGCTCTCGCCCTGATGCGGGACGAGCGGCCATGCAGGCACCGACGGAAGACGAGAGGCCCGCATCGGCGCGCGATCCCTATGCGCGGCTGCACGCGCTCGGGCTCAGCCTGCCGGCGGCGCCGACCCCGATCGCCAATTTCCGGCCCGCCATCCGCGAGGGCCGGCTGGTCTTCCTGTCCGGCCAGGGCCCGACCGGGGCAGGGGGGCAGCTCCATACCGGCAAGGTCGGGGCGGATGTCGGCATGCCCGAGGCCTATGCCCATGCGCGCCTGACCGGCCTCAACCTGATCGCCGTCATGCACGACGCGCTGGGCGACCTCAAGCGCGTGCGGCGCGTGGTCAAGATCTTCGGCATGGTCAATGCCACGCCGGACTTCGCCGAGCATTCCGCCGTGATCGACGGCTGCTCGGACCTGTTCTTCGAGGTGTTCGGCGACGCCGGCCGCCATGCGCGCACGGCCGTCGGCGTGAGCTCGCTGCCGCGCCGGATCACCGTCGAGATCGAAGCCGTGATCGCGGTGCAGTGAAGGAGCGGGCGATGGGCCTCGTCGACCACCTGCCGCGGGTTCGCCTCGGCCATTTCCCGACACCCCTGCAGGAGGCGCCGCGCCTCGGCGCCGCGCTCGGCGGTCCGCGGATCTGGATCAAGCGCGACGACCTCTCCGGGCTGTCGGTCGGCGGCAGCAAGACGCGGATCTTCGAGTTCGTCCTCGGCGACGCCGCGGCGGCCGGCGCGACAGCCGTCGTCGCCTCGGCGGGCGAGCAGTCCAACAAGCTGCGGGAGCTGGCGGCCGGCGCCAACCGGCTCGGCATGAAGCCGATCCTGCTGCTGACCGGCGTCACCGGCCCGACCGAGCTGGCCGGCAACCGCTTCCTCTTCGAGGTGCTCGGCGCGGATATCCGCACCACGCCGATCGCCGACCGCTTCGATCCCGCCCTGAAGGCCGAGCTCGACCGGCTCTGCGGCGAGGCTGCCGCCGCCGGCCACCGGCCCTATCTCGTCTATCATCCCGGCCGCACCGGCACGCTCGGCGCCGCCGCCTATGTCGCGGCCGCCGAGGAGTTGACGGGCCAGCTTGGCGCGCTCGGTCTCGGCCCCGTGCATGTCTTCATCGCCACCGGCGCCGCGCCCACCACCGCCGGGCTGGCGCTGGGACTGCGGGCGATGCGGCTCGAGGCCGCCGTCATCGGAGTCTCCGTCGCCGCGCCCGCCGACGAGGCAAAGGCGCAGGTGCTGGCCTATGCCGAACGCTGCGCCGACCTGCTCGGCATCGATCATCGTCCGAGCGCCGCGGACGTGACCATCGACGGCAGCCAGCGCGCCGATTTCAGCCTGCCGGCAACCCCGGCCGTGATCGAGGCGATCGAGCTCTTCGCCCGCACCGAGGGCGTGCTGCTCGAGCCGACCTACACCGCCAAGGCCGCGGCCGGCATGATCGCCGCCATCCGGCGCGGCGCCCTCGGGCCCTCCGACAGCGTGGTCTTCGTGCACACCGGCGGCCTGCCCGGCCTCTTCGCCCATGCCGGCGAATTCGGCTACGGGATCGACGGCGGGCAGGCCAGCCGGCGGACATAGGCCATCGCTGCCTCGGCATGGCGCTGCGCATTGCGCAGCGACGGCGCGCCGTGGCCAGGCAGGAGCGTGTCGAAGGCGAGCGTGCCGAGGCGCCGGATCGAGCCGCAGATGGCGCTGATGCTGCAGTCGTAGATGTCTTGCACGCTGACCTTGCCGCCTGGGAACAGCGCATCGCCGGAAACGAGGATCCGCCGTCCGTCGGTCTCGACGAGATAGGCCATGTGGTCGTGGCTGTGGCCGGGCGTGGCCAGCGCCGTGACTGTGGCGCCGTCGAAGGCCAGCCGCTCGCCGTCGTCGACGCTGCGCTCGATGGGGCAGCCGGCATAGACGAAGTCGGAGGGATAGCCGCCGGCCGCACGCGCTGCGGTCAGGCTGATCGCCGCCTCGTCGCCCGCCGACACCATCCGCGCCGTCGCCGCGCCTGACATGACGGGGCACCCCAGCGCGGCGCGCACGGCCGCCGCCCCGGCGGAGTGGTCGGCATGGCCGTGCGTCAGGAACAGCGCCCGGATCCGGCCGGGATCGATGCCCTCGCGCCGCAGCCCGTCCAGCACCGCCGCAGTGCCGCGGCCGGCGCCGGCATCGAACATCAGCCAGCCCTCGCCCGCCCGCACGAGATAGGCGTTGCAATCCAGGCTGCCGGTCAGGTCGAGGCCGAGCGCCCCGCTCATCACCAGGTGGATGTCGTCGTCGAGCTTCATGCCGGCTCCGGCCAAGGCGAGTCGGTGCCGAGATGGAACAGGCAGTCGCCGCGCTTGACGCGCGCCGGCGCCCGCCGGCACAGCACCATGCCGGCTCGGGCGAAGCGCAGCGTCACGGGTTCGGCCCAGGGCTTCTCCGGGGTGTGGATGCGCGCCGCCGGCTGGCCGGCCGCCACGTCCTCGCCGAGCTCGACCAGCGGCTCGGCCACGCCGTCGTCGTCGGCATGGACGAAATAGTCGGCGCCGCCGACGCGCAGGATCCGGACTGGCGGGCTCTCGGCTGCGGCCTCGGGCAGGTGGCCGAGATGACCGAGCAGGCGTCGCAGCCCGCCCTCGGCGACGGCGAGCGTCGCCGCGCCCAGCGTGCCGGAGCCGCCGAGCTCGGTGCCGAGGAACAGCTTGCCGCCGCGCGCGGCGGCGCCCAGCAATGTCGGCGCATCGGCCTCCGGCTCGTCCAGCACATAGGCATGCGGGGCGGCGAAGGCCCACACCAGGGCGAGGGAGCGGCGGAAGCGCGCCGGATCCGCCCAGTGCGGGATCACGGTGGAGGGCAGGTAGTGCAGCGAGCTGCCGCCGGAATGCAGGTCGCAGGCGACGTCGCACAGCGGCATCAGCACCCGCTCGACATACCAGGCGATCTGCGCGGTGGCGCCGCCGGCGGGATCGCCGGGAAAGGCTCGGTTGAGGTTGCCGCCGTCGATGGGGGAGACGCGCCGGCCGGCCAGCGCCGCCGGCAGGTTGAGGGCGGGCAGGATCACCAGCCGGCCGGCAATGTCGTCCGGCGAGAGCGCGCGGGCGAGATTGGCCAGCGCCACCTCGCCCTCATACTCGTCGCCGTGATTGCCGGCGGTCAGCAGCGTGGTCGGGCCGGGCGCTCCGGCGATCACCACCACCGGGATCGGCACGAAGCCATAGGCGGAGTCATGGGTGGAGAGCGGCAGGCGGATATAGCCCTGCCGCTTGCCCCCGCCCTCGAAGGCGATGTCGGCGGTGAGGCGGGTGCCCGTCGCGGCTTTCATCGGCCGGTCTCCGGCGACGGCTCGTCGATGTCCCAGATCTCCGCCTCGCGGGCGCTGCGCCAGGCAGCATAGGGCGTCGGCCCCGGGCGGGCGTCGAGCGCGGCCTGGAGACGCTCGGCCACCAGCCGGGCCTCGTCGGCGTCGAGATTGCAGGGATCGAGCTCGAAACAGCCGTGCTCCAGCGTCTCGGCGCGCACGGCGATCGAGGGCGTGCCGGCGGCCAGGAAGCTCGTCAGGTCCCAGGCGGTCGTTGCGGCCTCGCCCGGCAGCAGCGTGACCCGCAGGCGCTCGACGGGATTGCCGGTGGGGTCGGCGACGATGGCCGCGAGGACGCCGGCACGGCCGGCGAGGGCGCCCTGCCACAGGCCGAGCAGGCGCCTCTCGCGCCGGCGCTCCGCCTCGTGGTCGGTCCGCGCCCAGGCCTCCAGCGCAGCGATGGTGCCGGCGATGCCCTCCTTCCCGACCTTCATGCCGCGGCCGATGCCGCCGTTCTGGAGATAGGCGGCGCGCACGAGATCGCGCCGGCCGGCGACGATGCCGGCGGTGGGCGCCCGCAGGAACTTGTGGGCGGAATAGAGGGCGAGGTCGGCGCCGGCCTGCAGGAAGCCGGTGAGGTCGTATTCGGCGGCGGCGTCGACGATGACGGGCACGCCCCGGGCACGGGCGATCTCGGCGAAGCGCGGCAGCGCGATCATGCCGGTCTGCACGGCATGGTGCGAGACGACGTAGAGCGCCGCGGCGGTCCGCTCGTCCAGCGCCGCGGCGAGCTCGTACTCGGCGGCCGACGTCGCCTGGCCGACGGGCACGATCTCGGCGCCGGCGAGGCGGACGGCCTGCTCGACCGGAGCGCCGTAGGAGATGCGGTGCCCGGCCAGGAGCGCCACCCGGTTCTTCAGCCCGGCGCTGTCGGGCAGCCGTGCGATCGCGGCGCGGTCGAGGCCGGTCATGGCGCCCGCGACCGCCAGGGTCATGGCCGCCGCGGTCGAAGCGGTGACGAAGCCCGCCTCGGCGCCGCAGGCCCGGGCGATGGCCCGGCTGGCCGCCCGCTGCAGCGCGTCGATCTCGACGAAGCGCGGCAGGATCTCGGCCGCGGCGGCGATGGCCTCGGGCCGGGCGCTGGAAGCGCCGATCACCGTCATCGTTCCGGAGGCGTTGATCACGGGCCGCAGCCCGAGTCTGGCGAGAATGTCCGTCACGCTGTCCTCCCCGCGCCTGGCCAGCTATCAAAACCAATCTTGCATCCGGATGCAACAAGCGATTGCCGTCGGCTCCGCCAGCGGGCATTGCCTGCCGGGGATGGTCGGGCGCGTCGGCATGCTGTAGATCTCTGCATCGGTATTCAGCGCGGCGAGAGAAGGCGACATGGCCGGGGACGGGATCGAGGACGGAGCGTCGGAGCAGCGGACGCCCCTGACGGGGCGCCAGCTCGCCAAGGCCCTCGGCATCTCCCAGTCGACCATCTCGCGCGCCTTCAGCGAGGGGGCCACCATCTCGCCGACGATGCGGGCCAAGGTGCTGGAGGCGGCCCGCGAGCTCGGCTACCAGCCCAACGTCATCGCCCGCTCGCTCACCACCCGGCGCAGCGGCATCGTCGGCATCCTCACCGCCAATCTCGCCAATCCCTTCTACGTCTCGGTGCTGGCGCCGCTGACCCGGCGCCTCCAGCAGATGGGGCTGCAGGCCCTGCTGTTCAGCGTGCCCTCGGGCCAGCAGATCGACGCGCAGCTGCCGCGGCTGCTGCAGTACAATGTCGATGCGGTCGTGGTGACGACCGGCACCATCTCCGAGAGCATGGCGCGCCGCTGGGCCGAGGCCGGCCGCATGGTGCTGCCCTTCAGCTACACCATCCCCGACCTCGACCTGCCGAGCGTCTCCTGCGACAACGAGGCGGGCGGACGCGCCATCGCCCAGCACCTCATCCAGCTCGGCCACCGGCGTCCCGCCTTCGTCGGCGGCAGGCCCGACTCCGCCACCAGCATCGCGCGCGGACGCGGCTTCGCCGCCGCCCTGGCGGAGCACGGCGTGCCCCTGTTCGGCCGGCTCGACACCGGCGAATACACCTATGAGGGCGGCTATGCCGCCGCCCTCGAGCTCGGGCGCACCCGTCCGGACGCGATCTTCTTCGCCGACGACATCATGGCGCTCGGCGGCATGGACGCGCTGCGCTTCGGCCTCGGCCTGAAGGTGCCGCAGGACATCTCGGTCGTCGGCTTCGACAACATCCCGCTGGCGGCCTGGCCGACCTATGCGCTGACCACCTTCGCCCAGCCGGTGGAGACGATGATCGAGGCGGCCGTGCGGCTGCTGACCCGGCGCGACGGCGAGGCGGCGGGACGGCCCGTGCTGCTTCCCGGCGCCCTGGTGCAGCGCGGCTCGGTGCAGGCGCGGGGGCGCTAGGCGTCGTTGGGGAACAAGTGCTTCAGATGAGACGCGCGCAACCCCTCTCCCGACCGGGAGAGGGGCAGGGGTGAGGGGCTAAACGCGTCACCAAAGAGGTATCGGCTGAAGCAACGGTGCGTAAAATGCTTCACCCATTCTAGTGAAGTCCAGTCCCTCACCCCTACCCCTCTCCCAGTCGGGAGAGGGGTTCCCCGCGGGCGTCGTGCGCACTCGTCCGAACGGCAGGACAGGGCCTGACGGGGCTGGGGTTGGCGCGTTTCACGCGTCCTCAGCCACCAGCTCCGCGCCCGCCGGCGCGCGATCGTCCCGGAGCATGATCTGCATTCGCTCCGCATCCCGTTTTGGCGGCGCGCCGAACGTGCGGGCATATTCGCGGCTGAACTGCGACGGGCTTTCATAGCCGACCTGGAAGGACGCCGCCTCGACGTTGACGGCGCGTGAAATCATCAGCCGGCGCGCCTCCAGCAGGCGGAGCTGCTTTTGATATTGCAGCGGCGTCAACGACGTCAGCGCCTTGAACTGACGGTGGAAGGCCGAGGGGCTCATCTGCGCGATCGCGGCCAGGTCCTCGATCCGAACCGTCTCCCTGAACCGGCTTCGCAAGCTGTGCATGGCGCCGATCACCCGCTGCGAAGGGCTGTTCGCCAGCGTCATTCTGGCGACGTCTCCGCCATGCGGGCCGGTGAGGAGCCAATAGCAGATCTCGCGCATGATGACGGGGTAGAGCGTCGGAATCGCCTTGGGCGTATCGAGCAGGCGGACCAGGCGCAGCGCGCAATCGGCCAGCGGGCCTTGGAAATCCGTCACGAAGACGCCGCGGCCGGGCTCGCCGCTCGCCCTCGGCGGCGCATCCAGCCCCTCCGCGACGCTCCGCACGATCGCAAGGTCCAGCTCGAAGGCGAGGACGAGACAGGGCTCGTCGGGGGTCGCTTCGACGACCCGGCCGATCGAGGGCGTCTCGACGCCGACCACGAGGGCCTGCCCCGCCCTGTACTCGAGCCGATTGCCGCCGAACGTCGCCCACTTCGCACCCTGCGCGACGATGCACATGGCCGGCCTGGAGATCATGTGGGTCGGCGGCTTCGGACGGTCCGATCGCAGGATGGCCAATCCGTCGATCGCCGTTCGGAAGGGGCTCTCTCCGGGCTGCCTGTCCGTGTAGCGCAGGAGCGCTTCCGCCAATTGATCCGGCACGGCCGATCGTTCCTCTCATGCTGGAGCCACGGCGAGACTATCCGCTCGAGCAGGAATAGGCAAGAAACAGGAGAGTTCCGGCATTCCGTCCGCCGGCCTGGGGGCGTCATAGTGAAGCGGAACAACCGGCGTTGAAACGCAGGGCGTCAGCAGAAAGATCCGTCATGTCAAACGGTAAGATCGCAATCGTCACCGGCGGCAGCCGGGGAATCGGCCGCAGCGCGGTGCTTTGCCTCGCCAGGCGAGGCGTCCGCTCGATATTCACCTACAACGCCAATCGTGCAGAAGCCGACAAGGTCGTGGCGCTTGCCGCCGAAGCGGGCGCGCGGGCGATCGCCCTGCAGCTCGACACGGGCCATGTCGGCGCCTTCGACGGCTTCGCGGGCCATGTGCGCGCGGCGCTGGCAGAACTCGGAGCCGAGCGTTTCGATTACCTCGTCAACAATGCCGGCATTTCATCCGGTGCGAGCCTCGAGACCATAACCGAAGCGGAGATGGACGCGCTCTATTCCGTCCACTTCAAGGGCGTGCTGTTCCTGACGCAAAAATTGCTGCCGCTCATCGACGACGGCGGCCGCATCGTGAACATTTCCTCGGGCCTGGCCCGCTTCGCCATGCCCAACCGTATCGGATACGGCCCGATCAAGGCGGCCGTCGAAGCGCTGACCCGGTCCATGGCCGTGGAGCTGGGACCGCGCCGGATCGCCGTCAACGTCGTCGCGCCGGGCGCCATCGCCACCGATTTCAGCGGCGGCATCGTCCGCGACAATCCGCAGGTCAACAAGGCGGTCGCCGATCACACGGCGCTCGGCCGCGTCGGCGTGCCCGACGATGTCGGGCCGGTGATCGCGGCGCTTCTCTCCGACGATTTCGGCTGGGTCAACGCCCAGCGGATCGAAGTCGCGGGCGGGGTTCACATCTAGGGCAAGGCGCGCTTGGGCGGAGACAGCATTTTGCTGCAACTCTTTGTTCTTACGCATTTTCTTCGCGCGAGCCGAGTGTCGGTTCGCTTGAAGATGCAGGAGGCACGATGTCGGCAACACCTCCGAAATATCCTGCGGACCGTCCGGCCTGCGTCGTCACCGGGCCGACCTCCGGCATCGGTCGTGCCACGGCGCTCGAGCTGGCCAGGCACGGCACGGTCGTGCTGGTCGGCCGAAACCGGAGCAAGCTCGCCGAGGTGCAGACGGCCATCGAGCGACAGGGACGGCACGCGGTTTCGGTCGTGTGCGATCTGTCGGATATCGCCAGCGTGCGGCGCGCGGCCGCTGAGATCATCGCGCTGCGTCTTCCGATCGCCGGCCTGGTCAACAACGCCGGCATCATGCAGGTGCATCCGACGAAGAACGCCCTGGGCTGGGACATGACGTTCGCGACGAACCACCTCGGCCCGTTCGCGCTGACCGAGGCGCTCGCGCCGCATCTTGCCGATGGCGCGAACGTCGTCTTCGTCGCGTCTGCCGTGGAAGATCCCGAGCGCAGGCCGGCGAAGGCCGTCGGCTTCCGCGGCGGCCGCTATATCTCGGCGGAAGCGTGCGCGCGCGGCGAGTGGAAACCGGGCGGCTCCAGGATGCCGGGCGCGGACGCCTACGCCACGTCGAAGCAGTGCACCCTCGCCACGGCGATGGCGTTCGCCCGCGACACGCCGCGGCTGCGCTTCAACGCGGTCGAGCCGGGCGTCAATCCGACCACCGGCCTCGCGCGCGACGCCAACGCCTTCGTGCGGCTGCTGTCGCGCTCCATCATTCCGCTGCTCGTGCCGCTGCTCATGCCCTTCATGACGTTCCTGAGCACCCCGAAGCGAGCCGCGCGCGTGGTCGCAAAAATCCTGCTCGACGAGTCCGGTCGGACCGGCATCTACTACGACGAAGGCGGCCGCCCGATGCCCGGGTCGACGCTCGTCCGCGACCCGGCGTTCCAGGACCGCGTTGTCGCCGAGACGCGCGCCTTGCTGTCGTCGGTGCCTAGGCCGGCAGGACGATCACCTTCGTCTTGACCGGCGTCTTCGAATAGAGATCGATCATGTCCTGACTGAGCAGGCCGGTACAGCCGCTCGTAACGCCGGTCCCGATCGATTGGGCGATGCGGGTGCTGTATATGGTGTAGAGCGTGTAGACGCCGTTCTGATAGAGATAGAGCGTGCGGGCGCCGAGCGGATTGTCGAGCCCTCCCGGCATGCCGGCGGCGTATTTGCCCGCCTCAGGCTGGCGCTGGATCATCTCCTTGGGCGGCGTCCAGGTGGCCCATTCGGCCTTGCGCCCGACATAGGCTTCGCCGCTCCACAGGAATCCGGCTCGGCCGACATTGGCGCCGTAGCGGGTGGCCTTGCCGTCGCCTTCGATGCGGTAGACGTAGTATTTGCCGGGATCGACGATGATCGTGCCGGGCGCTTCCTTGCTGTCGTAGCTGACCGTCCGGCGATAATATTTCGGATTGAGCTTGCTGACATCGGCCGCCGGAATCGGGAATTTCTCGTCCGGCACCGGCCCGTAGACCTTCTCCGCTTCGGCAAGGCTCATGCCGTCGGTCGCGCAACCGCCCAGCGCCAGCGCGCCGAGAGAGGCGGCAGAGCCTGCCAGGAACGACCGTCGGTTGAGAAGCCCTTGCCGAGCCACCTCGTCCATTTTGCGCGCAGCGGCAATCCCAGCGTCCATGATCATGACCCGGAGTTCCCCCTGTCCCGTTCCCCGATGAGAGAATACAACGACACAAACCTGGTAAACGTCTTGCTAAGCCGAGACTGACCGTACGCGGCGCAATTGGCAAGCCTGGGCCTTCGTTGCATGGGGCTCGCCATGTATCAAGCTCGATAACCTCCCCGGGTGTCATGATCTCTGCGCAGGCGTAGCTAGGACGTCTGCGCATCCCCGGGCGTCAAGTCCGGCAGGCGCGCCATCAGCCCGCCGTCGACCACCAGGGTCGTGCCCGTCACCATGCGCGAGGCCTCCTCGGCCAGGAACAGCGCCGCATTGGCGATGTCCTCCGGCCGGCCCGCCACGCCCATCGGCACGGTCGCTGCCAGGCCCTGCCGGAACGGCGCCGAGCGGAACTGGGCGCTGTTGCGCGGCACCTCCACCGGCCCCGGCGCGATCATGTTGGCGCGGATGCCGTGGGCCGCCAGATCCACCGCCATGGCGCGGGTCAAGAGGGCGACGCCGCCCTTCGAGGCGACATAAGGCGAGGCCGCCGCCTCTGCCGCCAGGGCATTGACCGAGCCGATGGTGATCAGGCTGCCGCCGCGGCCGCCGGCGATCATCGCCCGGGCGGCGGCACGGCAGGCCCGGAAGGTGCCGCCGAGATTGACGGCGAGATAGCTGTCCCATTCCGCGTCGGTCACGTCGGGAAAGCGGCCGCGCCCGCCGGTCAGGGCCGCGGCCGTGACCAGGATGTCGAGCCGCCCTTCGAGCCGCGCCAGGGCGTCGGCCATGGCGGTCTCGACCGCGTCGGGGACGGCGACGTCGCAGCGCAGGAACGCGTCGAGCCCGTGGCGGGCCGGCGCTGTCTTGTCGAGGCCGACGACGCGCGCGCCCTCGGCCCGGAAGCCGGTGGCGATGGCACCGCCGATGCCGCCGGCGGCGCCGGTGACGATGGCGGAGAGGCCGGCGAGGCGTGGGGCCATGGTGCGTCTCCTCAGCGGGCCGTGGCGAGGCCGGGCGTCAGCACCGCCGTGCCGCCCTGGCGCTCGAAGAGATAGAGCATCGCGGGGTCGATGCGCACGCCGACGACGTCGCCGGCCCGGGCCGGCTCGGTCGGGCCGGACTGCGCGATCAGCCGGCCATGGGGCGAGGAGAGATGCACGATGCTGGCGGCGCCGAGATGCTCGACCACGTCGACCCGCATGGCCGGCGCCGCCGTCGGGGCGAGGGCGAGGTCCTCGGCCCTGAGGCCGAGACGATAGGTCTCGCCGGTGCGCAGCCGGGCTCGCACCGGCTCGGGCAGGGGCAGCGCGGCGCCGAGCAGCCGCAGGCTGCCGTCCTCGTCCAGGGTGGCGTCGACCACCGACATCGGCGGGCTGCCGACGAAGGTGGCGACGAACAGGTTGGCCGGGCTGCGATAGATGGCGAGCGGCGTGTCGAACTGCTGCAGCACGCCGTGCCGGAACACGGCGATGCGGTCGCTCATCGTCATCGCCTCGGCCTGGTCGTGCGTGACGTAGACGGCCGTGGTGTCGAGCTCGGCGAACAGGCGCTTGAGCTCGACGCGGGTCTGGACCCGCAGCACCGCATCGAGGTTGGACAGGGGCTCGTCCAGGAGGAAGACATGCGGGTCGCGCACGAAGGCGCGGCCGAGCGCCACGCGCTGGCGCTGCCCGCCCGAGAGCTGCCTGGGGTAGCGGCCGAGCACGTCTTTCAGCTCCAGCCGCTCGGCGGCATCGGCGACGCGCCGACCGATCTCGCTCCGGTCGAGATTGCGCACCCGCAGGGCAAAGCCGATATTCTCGGCCACCGTCATGTGGGGATAGAGGGCATAGCCCTGGAACACCATGGCGAAGTTGCGCAGCCGCGGCGGCACCCTCGTGACGTCGCCGCCATCCATCAGGATGCGGCCGCGGCTCGGCGTCTCCAGGCCGGCGATCATGTTGAGGGTCGTGGTCTTGCCGCAGCCGGAGGGGCCGAGGAAGGAGACGAACTCCCGGTCGCGGATCTCCAGATCGAGGGCCTTGACCGCCGCCACCGAGCCGAAGGACTTCCAGACGTCTGCGAGCATCAGGCCTGCCATGGTCACCCCTTGACCGCGCCGGCGGTGAGGCCGCGCACGAGATAGCGTTGCGCCGCGAGCGCCAGCAGCATCACCGGCAGCACGATGATCGTGCCCATCGCCGACATCGGCCCCCAGGCCGTGCCCTTGTCGGTGATGAAGCCGGAGATCTCCACCGGCAGCGTCCTGGCGTTGAGCGGCCCGACGGCCGAGGCGAACAGGAATTCGTTCCAGGAGAAGAAGGCGGTGAGCAGCGCCGCCGTGGCGATGGCCGGCATGGTCAGCGGCAGGACGATGACGAAGAAGCGCCGCAGGAGCCCGCAGCCGTCCATCATGGCGGACTGCTCGATCTGGCGCGGGAAATCCTCGAAGAAGGCGAGCATCAGCCAGACCACCACCGGCAGCGTCATGCTGACATGGGCGATGACCACCGCGGCATAGGTGTCGCGCAGCCCGAGATCGCGCATCAGCACGAAATAGGGGATGGCGATGGTGATCTTGGGATAGAAGCGCACGATCAGGAAGGTCAGCCCGATCACGGTCGAAAGGCGGAAGGGCAGCCGCAGCCGCGCCAGAGCATAGGCGACGAGGCAGCCGGTCGAGACCGAGATCAGCGTGGTCGCCGTGGTGACCACGAGCGAGTTCAGGAGGATGTGGAGGGTGGTGCTGTCGGCGCTCAGCACGGCGGCATAGTAATCGAAGGTGAGCCGCGACGGCCACAGCCCCGCCTTGTCCGAGAGGAACTCGTCGGCCGGCCGGAGGCTGTTGCCGAACAGCACGAAGAACGGCGCCAGCGCCACTGCCAGGGCGAGGAGGATGCCGGCGGCGAGCGCCGCCGGGCGGATGAGGCCGCCGAGACGGCCGGGTGCGGCTTCGGCGGGACGAGGCGCGGCCGCCATCTCAGGCCTCCTTCTGCCAGCGCGCGATCCGCGCTCGCCAGGCCAGCAGGCCTGCGACCAGCAGCATGCAGCCGAGCAGCGTCGTCCAGGAGATCGCCGCGGCGTAGCTGATGTTGAAGTAGCGCAGGCCCTGCTGGTAGATCCAGAAGCTCAGCGTGTGGGTGGCGAAGCCCGGCCCGCCGAAGGTGGTGGTGAAGACCACGTCGAGCGTCAGCAGCGCGTCGAGCAGGCGGAACATCACCACCAGGAGGCCGACCGGCGCCAGCATCGGCAGGATCACCATGCGCAGGATCTGCCAGGGCGTGGCGCCGTCCACCTCCGCCGCCCGCAGCACCTCGGCCGGCAGCGAGGCGAGCGCCGCCGCGAAGATGACGAACACGAACGGCGTCCATTCCCACACGTCGATGATGACGATCGACACCATGGCCAGCGTCGGGTCGCCGAGCCAGTCGGGCGTCGGCAGCCCGAGGTCGCGCAGCACCTGGTTGACCGGTCCGACCCGGGCGCTCAGCATCATGCGCCAGATCGTGCCGACCGCGACCGGCGCGATCACCATCGGCAGGATCAGGATGGTGCGGGCGAGGCGCAGCGCCCGGCTCTCGCCGAGGGTGACATAGGCGAGCGTGAAGCCGAGGATCGTCTGGGCGGCGGTGCTCGCCAGGGCGAACCAGATCGTGCGCCAGACCGCCTGCGCCAGCACGCCGTCGCTGCCCATGCGGGTGTAGTTGGCGAGGCCGACGAAGCCGCCGGGCGTCATCGAGCGCGACAGCGTCCAGTCGACCAGGGAGATATAGAGCGAATAGGCGAGGGGATAGAACTGGGCGACGACGATGATCGTCACCGCCGGCGCCATGAAGGCGAGGAGGATGCCGCGCTCGCCGATCCCGCTTTCCAGCCGGTCGGCGAGGGCCCATATCGATCGCGACAGCTGCATGCGTTCCGTCCTCGCGCTGAATGGGCATTCGCAGATAGATACGCCGCGCTTTCCGCCGTCATGGCCGGGCTGGTCCCGGCCATCCACGCGAACGCGACGTCGGCCGGTGTTCCCCGCGAGATCGGATTCGATCTCGCCAGGGATGGCCGGATCAAGTCCCATAGGCGCTAAGATAAGGCCTGCCGGGAGGCAAATATCGCGCTGTGCGTGACGCGCCTTTGTAAGATTTGCGCGACGCCTGTGCCTTCCCTCCCCCTTGTGGGGAGGGATAAAGGGTGGGGGTCGTAGACATCGGTCTCGACATATCCTGATGGACCCCCACCCCTTACCCCTCCCCACAAGGGGGAGGGGATTGATCGACGTCGCGCCCAACTGGCCACCACCTTCTTATCTTAGCGCCTATGGGATCAAGTTCGGCCATGACGGGCCGCCTCACTTGTCCCCGGACGACGCCTTGCTGCAGAGCGTGTTCGACGAAAGCCAAATTTGGGTCGGCAGGCCCGCGCACCGGTTCCGCGCCCCGCGTCAGCGCGCGGCGACCGCGCCGACGCTCCTGGCGGTCTCCATCAGCGTCGGTGGCACCGGGAAATTGGCCCAGGCGGCGTTGATCGCGGCGACGCCGTCCTCCGGCGAGACGCGGCCATTGGCGATATCCTGCAGGGTGTTGTTGAGGAAATCCAACGCTTCGCCCGAAAGCACCGGATTCTGCGCCCGCGGCAGGTCGGCGAGCCTGGCGGGCCAGTCATGGGCATGGGCCGCCTTGAGCTCGGGGTCCTCGTAGAGCGCCTTCCAGGGCGAGCCGATGCCGAACCTCTCGTAGTTCTGCCTGGCGTTCTCCGGCCCGGCGAACGTCTTGATCCAGGCCCAGGCCAGGTCCTTGTCGGGGGCGGAATCCACCAGGAACAGCTGCCATTGGCTGAGATAGGGGAAGCCTGGCCCGGGGAAGGAGACCTGGTGCCAGTGCCCCTTGATCGGGCTGGCGTCCTCGTCGAGGAACTTGTTGGCGAAGGAGGGCCAGGTCACCAGCATGGCGGCCTTGCCGTCCCGGAACGCGGCGTTGGCCTCGTCGAAGGACATGGCGCTGCCCTGCTTGGGCAGGTGCTTCCACAGCTCGGCCAGCAGCTTGCCCGCCGCGGCCGCCTTGGCCGTGTCGAGCTCGTACCTGCCGGCGGCGTTGATGAAGGTGCCGGCATAGGCGCCGAGGAAGATGGCGCTGATCTGCTCGGGGCTGCCGGTGGGATGCGAGAAGCAGGCGACGCCCGGCAGCTTGCTCTCGATCGTCGGGCAGGCGGCGAGGAAATCGCTCCAGGTCTTGAAGCTCGCCTCGACGCCGGCCCGCTTCAGGAGATCGTCGTTGACCATGACGCCGTAGACGTCGGTGCCGTAGGGAAAGCCGATCTGCTGGCCGTTGAAATATTCCGAGCGGCCGGGGTCCATCAGGCCCGGGATCATGCCGTCGGCCAGCTTGTCCTGCTTGATGCGGTCGCCGAGCGGCACGAAATGCGGATAGATGTCGACGAGATAGAAGCCGCCGCTCATCACCTGGTACTGGTTGGTGCCGGTGACGACGTCGGTGATGTTGTTCTGCCGCAGGATCGCCCAGGGAAAGGCGGCGATCACCGTCTTGGCGCCGGTCCTGGCCTCGAAGGCGGGCGCCAGGCCGGCGGCGGCCTTGTCGTAGGTGCCGGAGGCCATCACCGAGAAGGTCAGCGTCTCGGCACCCGCGGGCGCGCCCGCGCCGAGGCCGGCGGCGAGCAGGGCGGCGCCGGCGAGCAGGCGCGCCGGCGCGCCGCGGCGTCGGCCATGGACGTGCCCCGCTTCGAGGCCGGGCTTCCGGCGACGCATGGTCCAGACGGTCTTCGCTCTCGACATCGCAGTCCCTCCCTTGTCGTTCCGGCGGCCCGCGGCGCCGCCAGGCCTAAGCACTCTCGGCGGCGTAGATCTCCGCCCGCGGCGTGAACGGGACATCCGCGTCCAGCGGGAACATTGGCCGGCGGCAGACGCGGTGGCCGAGGGTCGGCAGGTTCGCCGAGGTCGAGCCGGCGACGTCGACGACGAGATTGCGCGCCGCCCAGGCGTCGTACATGTGGTGCTCGGCATGCGGCGACTTGACCACGACGAGGTCGTGGTCGACGGGGTCGATGCCGTTCGAATAATACATCGCCCGGTCGAACAGGCTGACCGAGCGCGTCAGCACCACGACCGTGAAATTGTCGAAGGTCAGCACCGCGGTCGGCCCGGCATCGAGCGGGATGCCCATGGTCTCCAGCCGCGAGCGGCCGTCGGACAGGAGCTGCACCCGCGCGCTGACCGCCATCGGGGGGAAGCGCCGGCGGTCGAGGCTGCCGCCGAGCGTCACCGCGATGGTGGCGCCGACGCCGGCCCGGTGCGCCGCCGCGGCCGCCGGCGCGTCGACGATCTGGGCGAGGACGCGGCGGCCGTAGCCGGCGTCGCGAAGGCCCCTGATCAGCAGGTTGGAATCGCCGCTGGCGCCGGAGGAGGGCGCGTCGGCGGCGTCGCTGAACACCACGGTCCCCGGCGTCGCCGTGGCAATGGCGATCGCCTCCGCCAGCGGCGTCAGCCGGGCCTGCATGCGCTTGCGCTCGGACCAGAAGGAGGCCGCGATCATCTCCGCCGCGACGGCCGCCTCGGCCGGGTCGCGCTCGGTCATGACGACCACCTGGCTGCCGAGCTCCGGCACGTCGGTGAAGGGATTGCCGATCATCACCCCGGCCGCCATCGCCGCGCCGCTGCCTTCCAGGTCGCGGCATGCGGCGAGGAAGGTGCCGTAGACGCCGGTATCGGTGATCAGCTCGTTGCCGCGCACCAGCGCCGGGATCGGCACGCGGACGATGTGCGTCCGAGGCCGCTCGCGCAGCAGCCGGAGCAGCACGCGGGCGGCGCGCGCGCCGGTGTCGGCGAAATCCCGGTGGGGGTAGGTGTAGTAGATGGCCAGGCCGTCCACCGCCCGGATCATCCGCGCGGTCAGGATGCCGTGCAGGTCCAGCGAGACGACGATCGGCTTGTCCGGCCCGAGGCGCCTGCGGATCTCGCCGAGCAGATGGCCTTCCGGGTCGAGCTCGCCGTCGGCGGCCATGGCGCCGTGGAGCGAGACGAAGGCGGCGTCGATGCCGCCGGCGCTGTCGTCCACCGCAGCCAGCAGCTCGGAGGACAGGCGCCGCCAGCCCGAGGCCGAGAGCGGCCCGGCGCTGTCGGAGCGGGCGCCGTAGCCGGGCACGACCGTGACGTCGGCCTCGGCCTCCAGCACGCCGAGCGCGCCGCCGACGGCGGTGTTGAGGCCGCGCTGCCCCAGCATGGCGTCGCCGGGCTCGACGCGGAACTTGTCGTAGTCCGACGGCACCGGATTGAACGAGGAGATCTCCTGCATGCATTCGAGGAGCAGCACCTTGACCATCGGCCGGACCCTCCGCAATCGGATTATCCGGTGGCCGGCAGGGGCTCCCGGGCTCGTCGGATGCGTGAGATAAGCAACAACTGCATCCGGATGCAACAGCTTTCTGCATCCGGATGCAGCGATGCGTCTGCTGCTCCGTGGGTTGCTGCATGGACAGCATCCGCCGTCGGGTCGTGGCACGGCAGCCGGCCTCCGCCGGCGTCCGCACGCGGGACGGGCGTCCCGTCGAAATGACGTGCACGGTCCCGTCCGGGTCCGGCGAGCCGCTGCTGGTGGATCAGGCCTGAGCCGGCTTCACAAATCCGCGGCACGGCCGCAGAGGTGGAAACACGGGTCGATCGGCGCCGCGCAATGGCCGCGCTCGCGCCGGACGGACGCGGCTACCGGTCCGTTCCGGAGAGCAGGACGTCGCCGACCGGCCCGGCATAGACCGTGCGGAAGGCGGCCTGGAATCGGTCTTCCGGCGTGTCGGCGGCGAAGGTCCGGCGAAAAGCGTCCTCCTGCGCCCGACAATGGCGGCTGATCGCCGCAAACAGGGCCGACGAGCCGAGCTTCGAGCCGGCATAGTCGTTGGCGAAGTCCAGGCTGCACTGGGTCAGCCGATGCATCGGCAGGCCATGGATGTCCGACCGGTCGACCGCGGCCAGGACCTCCCTCTGCTTGCGCACGCCGCGCTCGAACGACGCCATGAACGCGCCGCGGACGCTGCGATAGACGGCGCTCGCGCTGGTGGCCTTCGCCTGGGCGTTGCCCGCCTCGACCAGCAGGGCCCGCGCCTTCTCCAGATAGGGCAGGCAACGCCGCTTCAGCTTGCCCTCGACGGCGGCGAAGACGGCGCGCTCCTTGGCCAGGCCGGCCTTGAAGGCGAAACTGTTGCCGCAGCTCGCGAATTCTACCGTGAGGTCGGCCGCCTGCTCGAAGCGGGCCTCCACTTGCCCGGCGAGCGCAGGGCTGCAGAGCATCAGGAGAACGAGTGCGATCCATCTCATGCGCGACATGCCCCAACCGCCCGCTCCGTGAGCCCTGCATCGGAGACTCTTCCCTTGCGGAAGATCTGTCAACGAGGGGGGCATTTCGGGCAGTGCTGCCCTTGCCAGGTTCGCCTGCATGGACGACAAGAGCCGAGGCCGATCGACGGACGCGGGAGACGATGAAGGGCCAGGTCCGCATGCTGCGCTGCAGGCTCGCCGGCGTCCAGGCGGTGGAGGCGCAGACGCGCCACGTCTTCGCCCGCCACAGCCACGAGCATTACGGCATCGGCCTGATCCATCGCGGGGCGCATCGCTCCTCGAGCAGCCGCGGCATGGTCGAGGCCGGCGCCGGCGACATCATCACCGTCAATCCCGGCGAGGTGCACGACGGCGCGCCGATCGGCGATGCCGGCCGATCCTGGCGCATGCTCTACTTCGATCCGGCCGTCGTGCGGGCCGCCGCCGCCGACATCAGCCAGGACCACATCCGCGACTACGAGTTCACCTGGCCGGCGCTCCGGCAATCCGCAGCCGCCGTCCCGTTCGCGCGCCTGTTCGCCGCCCTGACCGACGGCAGCGGCGGCGTGCCGGGCCTGCATGAGGAGGGGCTGCTGCTCGATCTCCTCGGCGCCGTCGCCCACGAGCGCAGCCGGCGCGACGCCGCGCGGTCCGCCCCCGCGGCCATCCGCCGGGCCCGCGGCCTGATCGACGACGACCCGGCGGCGCCGGTGACGCTGGCCGATCTCGCCCGCGTCAGCGGCCTCAGCCGGTTCCAGGTGCTGCGTGGCTTTGCCGCCGCCACCGGCCTCACCCCGCATGCCTATCTCGTGCAGCGGCGCATCGACCTCGCCCGCCGGCTGATCGGCCGCGGCACGCGGCTGGCCGACGCCGCGGCGGCGAGCGGCTTCGCCGACCAGAGCCACATGACGCGGCTCTTCGTGCGCGCCTATGGCCTCGCGCCGGGCGCCTATGCCGCGGCGACGGCCTGACCCCGCAATCGCGTTCAAGACCGGCCGGGGCCGATACGCTTGCCTGGGGCATCCGCGGATCGCGGAGCCTGCCTTGGGAGCGCGCCATGAGCCTCGAATTCCTCATCACCTGCCTCGTCGTCGTCGCCTCGCCCGGCACCGGCGTGCTCTACACCCTGGCGGCCGGGCTCTCGCGCGGGCCGCGCGCCAGCCTTGCCGCCGCCTTCGGTTGCACGCTCGGCATCGTGCCGCATCTCGCCGCGGCCATCGGCGGGCTGGCGGCGATCCTGCACACCAGCGCGGTGGTGTTCCACGCCTTCCAGTATCTCGGCGTCGCCTATCTCCTCACCATGGCCTGGGGCGCCCTCAGGGAGGACGGGCCGCTCGCCATCGAACGGGATGCGCCGGCCCGGTCGCTGCGCGGCATCGCGGTCAAGGCGATCCTGGTCAACCTGCTCAACCCGAAGCTGTCGATCTTCTTCCTGGCCTTCCTGCCGCAATTCGTCGGCCCGAGCGAGGCCCATCCGCTGGCGCGCATGCTGGCGCTCAGCGGGGTGTTCATGGCCATGACCTTCGTGATTTTTGCCGGCTATGGTCTCTTCGCCGCCGCGGTGCGCGACCGGCTCGCCGCCCGCCCGCGCATCCTCGCCTGGACGCGTCGCAGCTTTGCCGCCGCCTTCGTCCTGCTCGGCGCGCGGCTGGCGCTGGCGGAGCGGTGAGAGGCGCGCTTACAGGCGCGGGTCGATCGGCTCGCTCTCCAGGGCCAGGATGGCGAAGACGCATTCGTGCACCTTCCGCAGCGGTTGGCCGGCGACGAAGCGCGCCAGGGCTTCGTGCCCCAGGGCGAACTCGCGCAGGGCCAGGGCGCGCTTGCCGCCGAGGCGGCGTTGCCTGAGGCGGACGAGATTGTCGGGCAGGTCGTATTCAGGCCCGTAGATGATGCGCAGATACTCCCGCCCCCGCACCTTGATCGCCGGCTGGATCAGCCCCTTCGCGCCCCGCGGCACGAACGCGAGCGGCTTGACCACCATGCCTTCGCCCCCTTCGGCCGTCAGCACCTCCCACCAGGCGATCGCCGCGGCGCAGGCCGCGGCATCGTCGAGGGCGAGGTGCAGCGAGCGCGTGCGGGCGAAGGTCGCCTCGTCTGCGTCGACCAGCCGCTCCGCCATGGCGAGGTGCCAGGGATGGTCCTTGTCGAAATGCACCGCCCCCTCGCTGGCGAGCAGGTGAAAGGGTGCGACGCGGAGGTCCTCCACGCCGCGGACCGGCCAGGCATAGGGCCGCCAGGCGCTGGCATAGCGCTCGGCCTTCTCCAGCCGCGTCGCCAGCCGGTCGCGCGCCGCCTCGACGGCGACGCCCCGGCCGGCCGCCCGGCCCGCCGCGTCGAGCGCCGCCGCGAGCCCGGCGCACGCCGCCAGGGCGACCGGCTCATATTGCCGCTCGATCAGGCTCGAGGCCTTGGCCGACCAGGGCATGATCTCGGCGTCGAGCAGCAGCCAGTCGGTGGCGAGATCCTCCCACAACCCGGCGGCATCCGCGGCGCGGCGGATACGACCGATCAGGCCTTCGCTCATGGCCCGGTCGGCGAGGAAGGGGCGGCCGGTGCGGGTCCAGATCGCCCCGGCTTCGACGGCGGCGGTGCCGAAGCGGCGCCGGGCCACGGCCTCGTCGCGGCAGAGCGCGACCAGGGCGCGCGAGCCCATGTGCTTTTCCTCCAGCACGACGTGGCTCTGCCCGCGATCGCGATAGAAGGCGAAGGCTTCCTCCGGCCGCTCCAGCCAGGCCGCCTCGGCGCTGGTCTCAACCGGCGACATGGTGGGCGGCAGATGGATCAGCCATTGCGGCGCGACGGCGAAGCGGCTCATCACCTCCAGGGCCGCCGATGTGTTCTCCTCGGCGACGACGATGCGCTTCAGGAGGGTCGTGTCGATCCAGCGGCGGCCGGAGACGTCGGCATGGTCGAGGATCGCATCGGCCTCGGCCTGGCCGGACCGGCCGTCGCCGGCCGGCGCGAGCGGGCGGACGGGCTCCACATAGGTCCGCCGCGCCGGGACGCTCACCAGCTGCCGTTCCGGCCAGCGCAGGGCGGTCAGCCTGCCGCCGAACACGCAGCCCGTGTCGAGGCACAGCGTGTTGTTGACCCATTCGGCTTCCGGCACCGGCGTATGGCCGTAGACGACAGCCGTCCCGCCGCGGTAGTTCGCCGCCCAGTCGAGCCGCACCGGCAGGCCGAACTCGTCGGTCTCGCCGGTAGTCTCGCCATAGAGGGCGAAGTCGCGCACCGCCGGGGAGCCGCGGCCGATCATCTCCTGCTTGAGGCCGGCATGGGCGACGGCCAGCCGGCCGCCGTCGAGCCAGTAATGGCTGCGCAGGTCGTCGAGGAAAGCCTTCGCCTTCGCCTGGAAGGCCGGCGTCTGCGCCGCGAGCTGGTCGATGGACTCCTGCAGCCCGTGGCTGACGGTCACGGCTCGGCCCGCCATCCAGCGGGCGAGCTTGCGGTCGTGGTTGCCCATGACCGCCAGGGCGTGCCCCGCTCCCACCGCCGCCATGACGATGCGCAGCACGTCGGGCGTGCGGGGACCACGGTCGACGAGGTCGCCGACGAAGACGAGCTTGCGCCCCGCGGGCGGCCCGATGTCGACGGCGTCGCCGTCGAGGGCGACGCGGTAGCCGAGGCTCTCCAGCAGGGCGATGAGCTCGTCGGCGCAGCCGTGCACGTCGCCGACGATGTCGAACGGGCCGGCATCGGCGCGCCGGTCGGTCCAGAGCGGCTTGCGCTCGACCGTGGCAGCCTCGATCGCGTCCGTCGACGACAGGCGCCAGACCTGGCGGAAGCCCTCGCGCTGCAGGCCGCCGAAGCTCTTGCGGATCTCCCGGATCATGCGCTCGGGCACGCTCGGCCCGAAAGCCCGGTCCGGCCGCAGGGCGTTGCGGGCGACGCAGACCTTCAGCCCGGGATCGAGCACGATGGCGACCGGCAGGGCGTGCCAGCGCCGCGCCAGCTCGATCCAGGGCTTGCGGTCGGCCGCCCGGACATTGGTGGCGTCGATCACCGTGAGGCGGCGGTGCTTCAGCCGCAATCCGGCGATGGCGGCGACCAGCTCGAAGGCGTCCGCCGACACCGACTGGTCGGTCTCGTCGTCGCTGATCAGCCCACGGCAGCGGTCGGACGAGATCACCTCCGTCGGCGCGAACCAGCGCGCGGCGAAGGTCGACTTGCCCGAGCCGGTGGCGCCGATCAGCACCACCAGGGCGAAGTCGGGAATGTCGAGACGGGTCGGCTCCGGGGTGCTCATCGGGTGAACACCACCAGCTGCGAGATCGGTCCGCGCTCGGGATCGACCTCGCCGATGCCGGAATGCTCGGCCCGATAGCCCCAGCGCGCCTCGACGTCGGCGGCCCAGGCGCGCAGCTCGGCCCGGCTCCATTCGAAGCGATGGTCGGGATGCCGGAAGGCGCCGGCGACCAGGGTCGGGAAGAGCGTGTTGTATTCGGCATTCGGCGTGGTGACGATCACGGTCTTCGGCCGGGCCGCGCCGAACACCACGGCAGCAAGGGCCGGCAGGCGATCGGCGTCGAGATGCTCGATCACCTCCACCAGCGCGGCCGCGTCGACGCCGTGCCAGCGCTCGTCGCGATAGGTGAGGGCGCCGTGCAGCAGCGTCACGCGGGCCTGCGCCGGACCGCGCCCGAGCTTCAGGCGCTCGGCCGCCCGCTCCAGCGCCTGCGCCGAGGCATCGAGCCCGACCAGCCGCTCGAAGCGGCGGTCCTGCACCAGGCGCTGCAGCAGCCGGCCCTCGCCGCAGCCGAGGTCGGCGACGCTGGTGGCGCCGGCCTGCGCCAGGGCGGCGGCAACGGTGTCGAGCCTGAGGTCGTGCAGGCGGACCGGCGCCTCGAGGGTCTCCTCACGTCCGTCGGTCCCCTGGTCCGGCGGCTCGGGCGCGTCGTCCGACACCAGCCGCGCCAGGGCTGCCCGCACCAGCGCGCCCCGGCGCTTGAGGTAGCGCCGGGCGATCAGGACCCGCTCGGGATGGGCGGCCAGCCAGGTGCCGCCCTTGGCCAGCAGCTTGTCGACCTCGTCGTCGCCGACCCAGTAATGCTTGGTCTCGTCGAGGACGGGGATCAGGACGTAGAGGTGATTGAGCGCATCGGCGAGGCGCATCGTGCCGGCGAGCCGGACCTCCATGTAGCGCGAGGGGCCGTGCTCGCCGGGAATGCGCCGGGCCTCGACCGTCCATCCCAGCGGCGCGAACAGGGATGTGAGCAGGTCGTCGGGGCCGCGGACGGGCAGGGGCGTGACGCGGATGTCGAGCGGGATCGGCATCGCCGCGAGCTCGGGCCGCTCGCGCGAGGTCCCCGCCATGGCGGACCGGAACAGCTTGTTGAGGGCGACCGACAGGAAGGACGAGGCGGCATAGGGCCGGTCGTTCACGTATTGGTCGATGAGGCCGTCGGCCTGCCCGCGCCCGCGCACGAGCCCGACCGGGTCGACGTCCAGCACCAGCGCCGCCTCGCAGCGCTCCGCCCCGGCCTGCGGGAAGAACACCGCGGCGCGGCCGAAGCCGAGCTCGACCTCGTTCACGCGGTCCGGGTGCTTCATCAGGAGGAAGCCGAGATCGGTCGCGGGTTGGTGGGTGGTGGCCAGGGACAGGAACATGGGCGGCGAGGCTGCGGGTCCCGGAGCGGACGGCGTGGCGCGGAGATGCGCCCCGCCGGTCGGGCCGGCGGGCGCTCACCTATCATGGACCACGACAGGTTGCACCTTTGCGAACGGGCGCCCTCAGCCGTTGCCGGCGCCGTTCCTGGGATGGCCCGCGAGCTGCGGCACGTCGTCGGCGATGGCGTAATAGTCGCCCTTCTGCGCCGTGCAGAGGTGGAGGGTGAGCTTGAGGCCGGTGGGCTCGTCCAGGGTTCCCGCCGCGATCGAGAAATGCCCGCCGTCCAGCGGCGCATAGAACATCTGGGCGCCGCACTTGCCGCAGAAGCCGCGGCGGATCGAGGGCGAGGACCGGTACCAGCGCAGCTTGCGCCCGTCCTCGATGGCGATGTCCTCCGGCGCGCAGGCGGCATAGGCGGCGACATGGCTGTGCAGGCGGCGGCAGAACCTGCAGTGGCAGGCCCAGATGTCCCGCACCGGGCCGCGTATCGTGTAGCGCACCGCGCCGCACAGGCAGCTGCCGGTGAGCTGCCGCGGTTCTCCTGGAAAGCCCATCCGTCCCATTCCTGTCTTGCCGTTCTGGAGAAAAGGACTATATAACTGGAACTATAGTCACGTCCATAGCCGCGGAGCAACCGGGCCGGATCATCCGGCGCGCCGGGACCGCGGACTCGTCCCGGGCGAAACCACGATGGAGGTTGCCATGTTCGACAGGATCAGGCGTATCCTTGACGACGCGCGAGCGGCGCGGCAGCGTCGGGCCGCCATCGCGCTGCTGGATGGGCTCAGCGATCGCACGCTGGCCGATCTCGGCGTCGAGCGGTGCGACATCGAGCGCCTGGTGGACCGATCCGGTCCGGGGCGCCGGCGCGACGCACCGGCGGGGCTGGTCCATGGCGGCAGGTTTGCGCCGCACGGGTGGTAGAGATGCAGGATATCGCCTTCGACGTCGCGGCCCGGTGCATGGCCGAGCTCGGCCATCCCCACCGGCTGCAGATTTTCCGCCTGCTGGTCCGGGCCGGGCAGGACGGCATGTCGGTCGGCGCGCTGCAGAAGGCGCTCGGCATCCCGAAGTCGACCCTGGCGCACCATATCGCCCAGCTCGTCGCCGCCGGCCTGATGAGCCAGAGCCGCGAGGGCCGCATCCAGCGCTGCCGGGTCGATGCCGAGCGCACCCAGGCGCTGGTGGTGTTCTTCGTCAACGATTGCTGCGAGGGCCTGGCCGACCTGCCGGAGCTGAAGCGCCTGGCCTCGTGAGTGCTTGGAGGGCGACAGAGGCGGGGATTTGCTCTAAACCGGCGCCGATCCCGCTTCGTCTCGTCCGGACCCCTGATGACCTTCACCGTGGAAACCCGCACCATTGCGCCGGACGAGGACGGCATGCGCCTCGACCGCTGGTTCAAGGTGCATTTCCCCGACCTCGCCTTCGGCCACCTGCAGAAGCTGCTGCGCTCCGGCCAGGTGCGGGTCGACGGCGCGCGCGCCAAGACCAACGACCGCCTCGCCGCCGGCCAGAGCGTGCGGGTGCCGCCGCTGCCGCGCAACGACACGCCCGGCGCGCCGGTGCCGCTGAAGCGCGTCGGTCAGGTCCAGAAGGATGCGGAGTACCTGCGCAGCCTCGTCCTGCACGAGGACCGCGACGTCCTGGTGATCAACAAGCCGCACGGCCTCGCCGTGCAGGGCGGCTCGGGCACCGAGCGCCATGTCGACGGCATGCTGGCGGCGCTGGCCGGGCCGGACGGCGAGAAGCCGCGCCTGGTCCATCGCCTCGACCGTGACACCTCGGGCGTGCTGGTCCTGGCCAAGACCCGCAAGGCCGCGGCCGATCTCGGCGCCATCTTCCGCACCCGCTCGGCCCGCAAGATCTACTGGGCCCTGGTCAAGGGCGTGCCGACGCCGAAGCAGGGCCGCATCTCGCTGTTCCTGTCCAAGCAGCTCGGCATCGAGGGCGAGCGCGTCCGCATCATGAAGCACGGCGACGAGGACGCGGTGCATTCGGTGACCTACTATTCCCTGGTCGACCGTGCCGCCAACGCCGTGTCCTGGCTGTCCCTCAAGCCGGTGACCGGCCGCACCCACCAGCTCAGGGCCCACACCGCCCATATCGGCCATCCCATCGTCGGCGACCCCAAATATGGCGAGGGCCTCGAGACCTTGCCCGAAGGGCTGCCGCACAAGCTGCACCTGCATGCGCGCCGCATCACCCTGCCGCATCCGCGCGGCGGCACCCTCGACGTCACCGCCCCGCTGCCCCCGCACATGCGCCAGAGCTTCGACATGCTCGGCTTCGATACGTCGTCCTATGATCCGATCGTGGATGCGCCGGAGGAGTAGGGGGCAGGTGGCGGGGCGAGATGCGGTCCTCGACGAAAGGGGCACGACGCCGGCGTCTTCCCTCCCCCTTGTGGGGAGGGATAAAGGGTGGGGGTCGTGCGGAATGGGGCGCCCCGGCTTGCAGAGGGCGCTTGTGACCTATGTCGCGCCCTGTCTTGATGGACCCCCACCCCGTACCCCTCCCCACAAGGGGGAGGGGAGTGGCTGGCGTCGCGCGAAACAAGTTATCGGACCCACCATGAAGCCCCGCCCTTGACCCAGCACCTCGTCCTCTTCGACGTCGACGGCACGCTCGTCGACAGCCAGCACATCATCCACGCCACCCTGGTCGAGACCCTCGCGCGCCACGGGCGCGAGCCGCTCGACCGCGCCTTCATGCTCGGCGGCGTCGGCCTGTCGCTCATCCCGGCGATGCGCCGCCTGCTCGGTCCCGAGGCGGACGAGGCGCTGGTGGCCGCGGCGGCCGGGACCTACCGCGAAGTCTTCCACCGCCTGCGCGGCGATCCCGCCCATGCCGAGCTGCTGTTTCCCGGCGCTGCCGAGGTGGTCGCCGGCCTCGCCGCCCGCGGCGACGTCGTGCTCGGCATCGTCACCGGCAAGACCCGGCGCGGCATCGACTATATCCTCGACCGCTTCGGCTGGCGCGCGGCCTTCGCCACGGTGCAGACCGCCGAGGACGCGCCGTCCAAGCCCGATCCCGGCATGGTCCTTCTGGCCATGGCCGCCACCGGCTTTCGCGCCGACGCCACGCTGGTGGTCGGCGACACCAGCTGGGACATGACGATGGCCCGCGCCGCCGGCGCCGGCGCCGTCGGCGTCGCCTGGGGCAACCACACGCCCGACATGCTGAGAGAGGGCGGCGCCCAGCGCGTCATCGACCGGTTCGAGGACCTTGCGGCGCTGGTCGGCGCTCCACTCACGGCGGAGGCGTCATGAGCGACGACTGGTTCCCGGAGGGCTCCGACCCCGATCCCAGGCGCGCGGCGCAGAAGGGCCTGCGCCCGGAACTGCCCCGGCGCTTTTACACCGAGGCCGGCGTGGTCGAGCGCGACGGGCTCTTCGCCCTGGCGCTCGACGGCCGGGTGGCGCGCACGCCGGGCAAGCGCCTGCTCGCCGTGCCGTCACGGGCGCTGGCCGAGGCCCTGGCCGGGGAATGGGCAGCCCAGGGCGAGCGCATCGATCCCTCGACCATGCCGATGACGCGCATCGTCAATTCCGCCCTCGACGGCGTCGCCGAGGCCATGCCGGCGGTGGCGGCCGAGATCGCTCGATATGCCGGCTCCGACCTGCTGTGCTACCGCGCCGCCGAGCCCGAGCGCCTCGTCCTGCGCCAGGCCGAGGCCTGGACGCCGCTGCTCGACTGGGCGGCGACGCGCTACGGCGCCCGCCTCGTCCTGGCCGAGGGCATCGTCTTCGCCGAGCAGCCGGCCGAGGCGCTGGCGGCGATCGAGGCGGCGCTCACGCGCTTCGGCCCGATCGGCCTGGCGGCGCTGCACGTCCTCACCACGCTCACCGGCTCGGCCGTCCTGGCGCTGGCCGTGGCCGAGCGGCGGCTCGAGCCGGAGGCGGCCTGGGCCGCGGCCCATGTCGACGAGGATTTCCAGACCGAGCTCTGGGGCGCCGACGAAGAGGCGCAGGCCCGCCGCGCCGCCCGCTGGCGCGAGATGGAGGCGGCTGCCAGGGTGCTGGCGCTGGGCGGACGGGACTGAGGCGAGGGGATCGCGGCCGGCATCGATTGTGGGCCGGCCTCGCGCCGTGCTATCGAGCGGCGGAACAAGCAAAACGCCCGCCGCATGAAGCACATCCTCGAAGAACTGGAAGTCCGCCGCGCCCAGGCGCGCCTCGGCGGCGGCGAGAAGCGCATCGCTGCCCAGCACGCCAAGGGCAAGCTCACCGCCCGCGAGCGCATCGACATCCTGCTCGATGCCGGGTCCTTCGAGGAATTCGACGCCTTCGTCGAGCACCGCGCCGTCGATTTCGGCATGGCCAAGATGCGAATCGCCGGTGATGGCGTCGTCACCGGCTGGGGCACGGTGAACGGGCGCAAGGTCTTCCTGTTCGCCAAGGACTTCACCGTGTTCGGCGGCTCGCTGTCGGAGACCCACGCCGCCAAGATCAACAAGATCCAGGACATGGCGCTGAAGAACCGCGCCCCGATCATCGGCCTGTTCGATGCCGGCGGGGCCCGCATCCAGGAGGGCGTCGCGGCGCTCGGCGGCTATGGCGAGGTGTTCCGGCGCAATGTCGTCGCCTCCGGCGTCATCCCGCAGATCTCGGTGATCATGGGACCCTGCGCCGGCGGCGACGTCTATTCGCCGGCCATGACCGACTTCATCTTCATGGTGAAGGATACCAGCTACATGTTCGTCACCGGCCCCGACGTGGTGAAGACGGTGACCAACGAGACGGTGACCGCCGAGGAGCTGGGCGGGGCCTCCGTCCATGCGGTGAAGTCCTCGGTGGCGGACGGCGCCTACGAGAACGACGTCGAGGCGCTGCTGCAGCTGCGCCGCTTCATCGACTTCCTGCCGGCCAACAATGCGTCCGGCGTGCCGGAGATCCCGTCCTTCGACGATCCCGAGCGCATCGAGCCCTCGCTCGACACGCTGGTGCCCGACAACGCCAACAAGCCCTACGACATCAGGGAGCTGGTGACCAAGCTCGTCGACGAGGGCGACTTCTTCGAGATCCAGGCGAGCTTCGCCCGCAACATCGTCGTCGGCTTCGGCCGGCTCGACGGGCGCACCATCGGCATCGTCGCCAACCAGCCGATGGTGCTGGCCGGCGTGCTCGACAGCGACGCCTCGCGCAAGGCGGCGCGTTTCGTGCGCTTCTGCGACGCTTTCGAGATCCCGATCGTCACCCTGGTCGACGTGCCGGGCTTCCTGCCGGGCACGGCGCAGGAATATGGCGGCCTGATCAAGCATGGCGCCAAGCTGCTCTTCGCCTATTCGCAGGCGACCGTGCCGCTGGTCACGGTGATCACCCGCAAGGCCTTCGGCGGCGCCTATGACGTGATGGCGTCCAAGCATGTCGGCGCCGACGTCAACTATGCCTGGCCCACGGCGCAGATCGCCGTGATGGGCGCCAAGGGCGCGGTCGAGATCATCTTCCGGCAGGATATCGACGCACCCGATGTCATCGCCGAGCAGGTCAAGCGCTACGAGGACCGCTTCCTCTCGCCTTTCGTCGCCGCCGAGCGCGGCTATGTCGACGAGGTGATCGAGCCTTCGCAGACCCGCAAACGCGTCGCCCGGGCGCTGGCCATGCTGCGCACCAAGGCGGTGGAAGCCCCACGCAAGAAGCACGACAACATCCCGCTCTGAGGGGCGGGCGCTACTTCGCCTCCGCCACCCAGGCGCTGTCCGGCCCGCGGGCGAAATAGACCGTGACCTCGTGCTCCGGGGCATCCGGCCCGGGCCGGACGGCGGTCACGCACAGGACGCCGGGCCGGCCCGCCGGGCGCGCGCAGGACTTGATGCGCAGGGTCAGGGCCTCCTGCCCGCTGTCGCCCTGAGAGCGGGCGATGGGCCGATAGGCGGCGGTCGCCTCGGCGTCGCTGGGCTCGTCGAGCGCCTGGGCCGCTCCGGCCAGCGCCAGGGCCGGCAGAGCGGCGATGAAGACTGCGTGACGGCGGTGCATCTTCGGCCTCCCGTCGGACGGGGACGTCGCGCGAACTGCCGAATCAACCGCCATGGCGGGCACGAGGTTCCCGCCGGCGAACCGGGCGTGCCGACGTCGATCAGACGTCCCGGACCGGCCGGGCTCGCCGATGGGCGGCCAGCTGGATGCGCTGGCGAGCCGTCGCCACCGCGCTGAGGTCGAGGCGAGCCGCGACGATGCCCTCGCCGAGGCCGCGCCGGGCGATGACCGTGCCCCAGGGCTCGACGATCAGCGAATGACCATAGGTGTGGAGGATCTCCCCATCCTCCTCGTAGGCACCCTCGAGGGCAGGGGCGAGAAGGAAGCATTGCGTCTCGATGGCGCGCGCCCTGAGCAGGGGCTCCCAATGTTCCTTGCCGGTCTGCAGCGTGAAGGCTGCGGGCATGGCGATGATCTCGGCGCCGCGCCGGACGAGCGCCTGGAAGAGCTCCGGGAAGCGCAGATCGTAGCAGATCGTGCAGCCGATCGTGACGCCTTCGAGATCATAGGTGACGATCTCCGAGCCCGCCCGGTAGAGCCAGCCCTCGTCATAGGCCACCCCGTCCGGGGTGGTGATCGAGAACAGGTGCATCTTGCGATAGCGGGCGACCTCCCGGCCCGACCGATCGAAGGCGACGGTGGTGTTGAAGATCCGCTCGCCGTCGCGCTCGTTCAGCGAGCCGGCGTGGACGAAGATCCCGTGACGGGCGGCGGCGGCCTTCAGCAGGGTGTAGGCCTCGCCGTCCGGGAACGACTCGGCGGACGCCATCTGCGCGTCCCGCGTGCCGCCGAAGGCGGTGAAGCATTCCGGCAGCATGACGAGGTCGGGCTGCTCCTCCTTCACGGCGCGATCGATGAGACGGACCGCCACCGCCAAGTTCGCGGTCTTGTCCGCTCCGGCATTCATCTGGATGAGGGCGACTTTCAAGGGAAACCCCGCGCTGGCCGAGCTTGGCGGCATGGCATGGCCGTCAGCCCGATTAATGCATTTTGAATGCTACAAGAGCATTTGATTTGTCGATTCAGGCTATGTCAATGTTTTTTAATTGACATAAGCATTTTATCGATCTTCTCTAGCCAGCCATGGCGGGGGGCGTCTCGACGGCAATCGGGACCCACGCGGCACGACGCGGGGCGTCGCCCGGCGGAGGTCTCTCGTCACATGGGGCCGATGGCGGGCGTTTCGCGCCGAGGCCCGCGAACTCTTGCTTCAAGGGCCCAGGAAGGCCCGAACAATGCCGGATCCACCGGCGCCATCCAGCCATGGAGACCCTGAAATGATGATCAGACCAGGCCTGCGCCGGTGCTCTCTCGCTCTGTCAGCCGTGTTCGCCTTGTTCGCCGCCGGATCGATCCGGGCGCAGGCGGAAAGCCTGCATGTCTATGCCTGGAACGGCGAGATGCCCGAGGAGGTCGTGAACGACTTTGCCAGGGAAAACGGCGTCGACGTCACATTCGACGTGTATGACAGCAACGAATCCATGATTGCCAAGCTGGAGGCCGGCGCGACTGGATATGACGTGGTCCAGCCCACGCAATATGCCGTCCAGATCCTGATGCGGGAGCACCTTCTCGCTCCGATCGACCATTCCAAGGTGCCGAACCTCGCCAATCTCGGGGCGTTCTTCCAATCGGTGTCCTATGATGCCGGGAACAAATACTCCGTCCCGGGGGTGTGGGGCACAACGGGCTTCGCCTACAACACCGACTGCGTGAAGGAGCCGATCAGCAGCTGGAAGGCCCTGTGGAGCGAGGCCTACAAGGGGCGCATCTACATGCTGGACAACATGCTGGGTGCCTATATCGCCGGCCTTCAGTTGAACGGCTACCACGCCAGCACCCAAGATCCCGCGGAGATCGCCAAGGCGACGGCGTCGCTGATCGAGCAGAAGAAGGTCCTCGGCGGTTACAACAGCAGCACCTTCGCCGATCTCGTCTCCTCCGGCGAGGCCTGTATCGCCGAAGCCTGGAGCGGCAATGTCCTGCAGGTCATGGCCGACAATCCGAAGGTGAAATTCGTGCTCCCCGACGAGGGCGGGACGATGTTCATCGAAAACTATGCGATCGTCGCCAATTCCAGGAACATCCCCACCGCCCACAAGTTCCTGGACTATCTGCTGCGGCCCGACGTTGCGGCGAAGATCACGCGCCTGACGCGGATCGCCAACACCGTCGATGCCTCAAAGGCGCTTCTGCCGCCCGAGATCGCGAACAATCCGGCCATCTATCCGCCCGAGGCGAAAATCCGGAAGGCCGATTTCATCCTCGATACCGGTCAGGCGACGGCGCTCTACCAGGAGGGCTGGACCAAGGTGAAGGTCGCCCGCTGATCCCCGGGCGACGGGCTGGCTGCCCTCGATGTGCCGGCAGGGCGTGCCGGCACAGGCGGGGATCCGGCCCTCAGCGGCGGGTCCGCAGGTCGGCGATCGGTTCGACGGTCCTGGGATGCGACCCGCCGGGCAGCTCGTAGAAGCCGCGCGAGGGCGAGGCGAGGCGGCCGCTCTTGACCATGCGGTGCAGGCGCACCGACAGGCTCGCCTTGGTGATGGAATAGTCGTTGAGGTCCTGCAGCCGCTCGTAGATGGCGGAGAGGTTGGTGGCCGATTCGTCCTCGCGGACGATGTCGAGGATCGACAGCTCGATCTCCGGCAGGCGCTCGCGGGGCGGCTCTGCCGGCACGGCGCTGCCGGCGACGATGCGCGGCCGGCCGACCTGCGGCGCCGGCTGGCCCCTCGACGCTGCGTCCGGCCCCAGGATGGCGAGGATCTCCTCGCGCAGGCCCGCCGCGAAGCCGGCGTCGAGCTCGTCGAGCCCACGCAGCAGCAGCGCGATCTTCCAGGCGAGCGTCCGCGCTTCGCCGGCCGTGGTCTGTGCGGCCCGTTCGAAGCTTTCGTCGGAGGAAGCGTTCATGCCGACACCTCGGGCCGCGCCGGCGGCGCCGCCCGCCGGCGCATTCAGGTTAGGCGGCTTGCACCCGTCTTACAAGAAAATTGGCCGCCTGCGCCGGGGTTGAAAGATAGATGCGACCGTTGACGAGTGAAATTTTATGTAATATTTGTAATTTCATGGTCGGACGTTTCGAGGTCCTGCCGCCTGCGGACAGATCGGGGGATGAGATGGCGACCGTCGTGGCGCTCGGCATGGCTTTGGCTGCCGCTCTCGCTGTCTGGAAGCTGGTGGCGCCCTGGAAAGTGCGGGCGCGGCGCCAGGTCAGCCATCTCGGCAACGGCTTCAGCATCATGGACCTCGGCATCACCGCCGAGCGGGCGCCGCGGTCCTACGAGGTCGCCTTCTATTTCACCTTCAAGCGCAAGCCCCAGGCCGGATTGTAAGATCGGGTCGGATGCGGTTGGGCTCCGGCGTAAGGGGCAAGGCGCCGATCCTTTCTCACCTCGACGACTCCGTCATGGCCGGGCTCGTCCCTCCCCACGAGGGGGAGGGATCGGTTGCCGTCGCTCTCAAGTCCAGGATCGTTCTCGTCGCAGCCGATCTCGCGGCCGCCTCTACCCCGCCAGCCCGCGCAGCCAGGCGGTGGTGCGGGTGAGGTCCTCGCGGGTGAGGCCGTGGCCTGCGGGCAGGACCTGATGGGTCACCGCCGCGCCCGCCCCGGTGAGGATCTCCGCCAGGCGCCGGGCATTCTCGGCGGGGATGATCGGATCGGCGGCGCCGGAGAGGATCAGCACCGGCTTGCCGGAGAGGTCGGGCGCGTTCTGCGGCTCGAACGGCACCATGGCGCGCAGCAGCACCGCGCCGGCCAGGGCTTCGGGCCGGCGCAGCAGCAGCGCGGCGGCGATGTTGGCGCCGTTGGAGAAGCCGAGCGCCACCGGCGCCCCGAGGCCGTAGGCGCGGCGGCCCTCGGCGACGAAATCGGCCAGCGCCTGCGTCCGCGCCTCGAGGTCGGCGAGGTCGAACACGCCTTCGGCCAGGCGGCGGAAGAAGCGGTTGGCGCTGCCTTCGCGCACCTGGCCGCGCGGGGAGAGCAGCGCCGTGCCGGGGGCGACGGCCTCGCCGAGCGGCACCAGGTCGTCCTCGTCCCCGCCGGTGCCGTGCAGCAGCAGCAGGGGATGGGCGCGGTCGCCGTCGACGAAGCGGTGGATATGGGACAGGGAAGGGGTCTGACGGGTCATGGCGGTTCCATGGGAGCGTGGGGAGATTCAGAGTCTCCGACAGGGGGGCCGTAATCCGCGAACGGCACGATTGCATGTGCACGAGCGTCCGCGGAGTTCTCCATCAAATATGATCGTCGGCGCGCAACATTTCGATCGCATGCGCCCGCCTTGCCGCCATCCTCGCAGCCATTCGCTGCCGCTTGGCAGGACGCAACCGGTTGAACCAGGCCTTGAGCCTCGTCTTCAGGCGCTGCTTGCGGTGCTCCGGCTTGCAATGCTGCGCCACGAAATCAGGCCAGCCATGCGCGGCCAACTGCGCGCGAAGCCGCTCGGTATGCACGGGATCGTGCGGCCAGAGTTGCTCGATCCACGGCTTGAGATGCCCGGTATAATGCCAGATCAGCGGCCGACAGTGTGCATCGAGCCCGAGTCCGAAAAAGGGGAACTGGAAATTGTAGCGTTGCGACAGCCGCATCCATTGGCCTCGGAGCACGAAATTGAGGGCATCCTGGTCCATGCTGATGGCAAGCTTGCCGCACCTGGCGAGAAAAGCGAAGCATTCGGCGGCGACATCGATCCTGCGCCAGGCATCGAGATCGATCAGCAGCACGCCGGCGTTGAAATACGGAGCATTCGGTGCAAGGCCGATATTGGTCAGGTGCTTGCGCCACGCGTCCGCGTGCTCGCCGTCGCGGCGCAGGATATCGCCGGCATCGGTCGCCGCCGCGACAACCGCGCCCTTGAGATCAAGCGCGAAAATATCGGTGAAGCCCGGCTCAACCTCGATGTCGCAATCGAGATAGAGCACGCGGGCATAGCGCTCGTCGAGCAACTCGCCGAGGAAGAGCCGGCCATAGGTCGTGTCGGTGACCCGGGAATGCGTGGCGGCGTTTTGCGGGATGCGGCCGGACAGATCGACGTGACGTACGCTGACATCCCGGTCCTGAGCATAGCGTGCGACTAGCGCTGCATCATCGGTGAAGACAATGACGTCCGCCACCGAACCTGCTGCATCATGCGCGGCACGCCCGAGAACATAGGCAAGAGGAAAATAACCGGCGTCGGTAAAGATGGCAATAGCGTTCTTCCGCATGATGTCGACCTGGGCAGGCGTGTCCGGCACTGAGGGGATACCTCAGTCCAACGCATCGTGCCAGCATGATGAGTCATGATTTTATCTCCAGACTTAATCTAATGAATTAGGTAAAGGTGGTCGACATATGGTATAGAATCTTGCATAGTTGCCTCTTTGTATCCAAATATATTATGTAAGATGGCGCGAAGTTTATGAAACTGCGCGGTCAGAATATTAAAAAGATGTCACGATTTTATATTCTAAAAATGGATCGTCTTAAATTTATCAAAGAGAATCTTATTTGAAAAACTGATGATACGGCTGCGTCCGAACGTGGGCGTGCCATTTCAGAAAAAGCTTATCCCTTGTGGCATCTCCGATAGGGGATCCGTAAGCGCCTCGCCTATAGGTGAATGGGAGGTGGTGCCAGCTTTGCCGGATGAAGGATTACAAGCGGAGCAGTCTCACAGTTTGGGCTTGCAAGTACCACCTTGTGTGGGCGACGAAGTATGGCTATCCGATTCTCGGCGAGGACGTTGGCAATCGGTGTCGGGAACTTCTGTGGGAGATCTCGAGTGGTCATGAAACGGCGATCTACGCCGCTTCGATCAGTCGCGATCACGTGCACATGCTGATCAGCATCCCGCCGCAGCTGTCCGTGTCACGAGCGGTGCAGCTCCTGAAGGACAAGAATTCTCACGACTTGCTGTCGGAATATGCAGTCTGCACAAGCGTTATTGAGGGCGGCAGCTTAGGGGCAGGGGTTATTGGGTGTCATCGAGCGGGAGCGTCGCCGACGATGTCTGGAAGCAATATACAGAGGGCCAGAAGCCCCCGAGCCGGACGATGCCTTTGAAGGACTGCAGTCGACGAACGTCGATGATATCCGGCTTCCAGCGGAACGAGGGGGAGGTGACGTTCGACAGCTCCGCCTCCGATGCGGACCTGCAGCGGCTGAAGGAGACCGTCGATCGTCATCGGCCCGTCCTCGACATCCTCAGCAACCCGGTGCCGGTCGCCCCTGCCGCCGCGCGGGCGGCAGGGGTGGAGAGCGCGGCCGCCTGACCTGCGCAGAGTTTCGCAGAACACGTTTCCAGCCCGCGAAACTCCGCTGACACCTTGATGTTCTGCAGAATTTCCAAGCCCGCCCTGCGGGCGGCGTTCAGGAATTCTGCTGGCAGCACCCCAGGCTCAATCCAGCGCCGGCAGCGCCGCCGCGATCGCCTCGCGATGCGCCTCGAACTGCGGCGGCAGCTTCAACGCCTCGCCGAGCGTCTCGATGCTCTCGTCGACCGTGAAGCCGGGATCGTCGGTGGCGATCTCGAAGATGACGCCGCCGGGCTCGCGGAAATAGACCGAGCGGAAATAGCTGCGGTCCTTCTGCTCCGTCGCCCGGCCGCCCTGCGCCTGCAGGGCGGCGGCCATGGCCGCCTGCGCCGCGTCGTCCGCCGCCCGGAAGGCGACGTGATGGACAGTGCCGGTGCCCATGCGCCCGCCGATGAAGCCGGGCGCCTCGCGCAGGTCCACCACGGCGCCCGGGTCCGCGCCGAGGGCGGCGAAGCGCCGGCGCGTGCCTTCGGCCGCGACCTCGCGCATGCCGAAGACCTCGCGCAGCACCGCGGCGGTGCCCTCGCTCTCCGACAGCCACAGCGTCACGCCGTGGAAGCCCTCGACGGCGTGCTCGGCCGGCACCGTGCCGGACCAGTCGCCGGCCGGCGCGGCGGTGCCGGCCGCGACCAGCTCCAGGCGGATCCCGTCCGGGTCCTTGAAGCCGAGCACGTTCTCGCCGAAGCGCTTCTCCGGCCCGTCGAAGGCGATGCCCTGCTCGATCAGGCGCTGCGTCCACCAGCCCAGCGAGGCGCGCGGGATGCGGAAGGCGATCTCCGCCGCCTGGCCGAGGCCGAGGCGGCCGGGATTGGCGCCCTCCCAGGCAAAGAAGGTCAGGATCGTGCCGGGCCGCCCGGTCGCGTCGCCGAAATAGAGATGATAGGCGCCGGGATCGTCGAAATTGACGGTGCGCTTCACCAGCCGCAGCCCGAGCACCTCGGTGTAGAAGCGGACGTTGCGCTTGACGTCGCGGGTGATGGCGGTGACGTGGTGGATGCCGGCGCTGGCGGCGGTCTTCCCCGGCATCCCGGCGGCCCGGTCCTCGATCGTGATGGCCATTTTCTGTCCTCCTCGACGCATCGTCGCCGGCCCGACCTCGGGCTCCGGCTCGGAAATGCGCGCTAAAGTCATGAAAACCATGGATTTTCCGGCATTGCCCTGCGGAAGACGCCGGAGAGCCCGAGGGAGAGCTCCCTCTCGATCACGACAAATGAGCGCCGCACTGCCGCCGGAAAAGCCGTGCAATTTCAGCTTGCACCGACGCAAAGCCCGCCGGGGCAGCGGGTGTGACATCCGACACATCCTCTTAACCCCAACGCGCGTTAAGACTTGGCTATTAACGTGGTCTTGATCGATGTCGATTAAAGGTTAACGCGTCAAACAAACCAAGACGTGACCAAGAAAAGAAGGTCATGGAGGCGTCGGACATGTCGAGCGAAACCATTCCTCCGATCGTGCAGTCGATCATCGACGGCAAGGTGGTCGAGAAGGACGAGATCATCACCCTGCGCCGCTGGTTCTACGGCGACGGCATCATCCATGCCGAGGACGCGCTTGCGCTGTTCAAGGCCAATGCGGTGCTGGACGGGCGCTGCCCCGAATTCAACCGCCTCTTCGTCGAGGCGCTGACCGATTATGTCGTCTACCAGCTGATGCCGACGGGCCGCATCACCGCCGAGAAGGCGGCCTGGCTGATGGCCGAGATGGGCGGGCCGGACGCCTTCGTCGAGACCGCCTCCGAGCTGGAGCTGCTCGTCAACGTCATGGAAGAGGCGCACGAGATCCCCAACAGCCTCGCCGCCTTCGCCCTGGCCCAGGTCAAGCACGCCGCCATCACCGGCGAGGGGCCGGCAGCCCGGGGCCGGGTGCATTTCTCCCGCACGGTCGACGCCGCCGACGTCGAGCTCCTCGGCCGCATCCTGTCCCACAATGGCGGGGCAATCTCGCGGGCCGAGGCCGAGATCCTGTTCGACATCGCCGACGCCTGCACCGGTCCGGCCAATGACGAGGCCTGGTCGCAGCTCTTCGTGCGCGCCATCGCCAACCATCTGCTCGGCTCCGCAGCGCCGCTCGAGCGCGCGGCCGGCCCGGCGCCCGCGGCCACCGCCGTCTTCGGTCCGGAGGGCGACTGGTCGAGCCTGGTCACCCAGATCGATCCGGCCGGCGCCAGCTGGCTGCAGTCGCGCATCCATCGCGACGGCCGGGTCAGCAAGGCCGAACGGGCCCTGCTCGCCTTCGTCGACGCCCCGGTCGGCGACACCGTCGCGGCCTCCGCCATCGTCCGCATGGCCTGACCCGTTCTCTCTTCCTCCGAGGCGACTGGCGGCCGGCTTGTCCGGCCGCTTTTTTGTCGGCGGGGCCGTCATGGCGCGGGGTAGGCCTGACTGCCGCCTTGTCTCGTCTCTTCGAGGGAACGGCTCCAGCCTCGATGCGCCGCTCCGGTCCGCAAGGGACTAGGCGCGCGCGGGCCGCGACGCTATTGATCGCAGCGTCGGTCTCGATCGTCGCGTCCCCGGGGCAAGAATGTTCAAGAAGATTTTGATCGCCAATCGCGGCGAGATCGCCTGCCGCGTGATCAAGACGGCGCGGCGCATGGGCATCGCCACCGTCGCCGTCTATTCGGAGGCCGACCGCGACGCCCTGCACGTGGAGATGGCCGACGAGGCGGTCGCCATCGGTCCGGCGCCGGCGGCGCAGTCCTATCTCGTCATCGACCGGATCGTCGAGGCCTGCAGGGCGACCGGCGCCGAGGCGGTCCATCCGGGCTATGGCTTCCTCTCCGAGCGCGAGGCCTTCGCCGAGGCGCTGGCCGCCGCCGGCATCGTCTTCATCGGCCCCAACGCCCGCGCCATCGCCGCCATGGGCGACAAGATCGAATCGAAGAAGGCCGCGGCCGCCGCCGGCGTCTCGACCGTGCCGGGCCATCTCGGCGTCATCGCCGACGCGGCCGAGGCGGTGCGCATCGCCGACGACATCGGCTATCCCGTGATGATCAAGGCCTCGGCCGGCGGCGGCGGCAAGGGCATGCGCATCGCCAGATCCGCCGCCGAGGTGGAGGAGGGCTTCCGCCTCGCCCGCTCGGAAGCCAAGTCCTCCTTCGGCGACGACCGGGTCTTCGTCGAAAAATTCATCGTCGAGCCGCGCCATATCGAGATCCAGGTGCTCGGCGACAAGCACGGCAACGTCATCCATCTCGGCGAGCGCGAATGCTCGATCCAGCGCCGCAACCAGAAGGTGGTCGAGGAGGCGCCCTCGCCGCTGCTCGACGCGGCGACGCGGGCCAGGATGGGGGCTCAGGCCGTCGCCCTGGCCAAGGCCGTCGACTATGATTCCGCCGGCACGGTGGAGTTCGTCGTCGGCCAGGACAAGACCTTCTTCTTCCTGGAGATGAACACCCGCCTGCAGGTGGAGCATCCCGTCACCGAGCTCGTCACCGGCATCGACCTCGTCGAGCAGATGATCCGCGTCGCCGCCGGCGAGACGCTGGCGCTGACCCAGAAGGACGTGGGCCTCCACGGCTGGGCGATCGAATCGCGCGTCTATGCCGAGGACCCGACCCGCGGCTTCCTGCCCTCGATCGGCCGGCTCACCACCTACCGCCCGCCGGCCGAGCGCCACGACAAGGGCGTCACGGTGCGCAACGACACCGGTGTCTTCGAAGGCGGCGAGATCTCGATCCACTATGACCCGATGATCGCCAAGCTCTGCACCCATGCCCCGAGCCGCGGCGCGGCGATCGATGCGATGGCCGAGGCGCTCGACGCCTTCGCCATCGAGGGCATCCGCCACAACATCCCCTTCGTGGCGGCGCTGATGCGCCATCCGCGCTGGCGCGAGGGACGGCTCTCCACCGGCTTCATCGCCGAGGAATTTCCGGGCGGCTTCGCCCTCGAGGCGCCGACCGGCGCGCTCGCCCTGCGCCTCGCCGCCGTCGCCGCCGCCATCGATCATGTCCAGAATCAGCGCAAGCGCCGGATCAGCGGCCAATTCGCCTGGCGCCCGGTGGTGTTCGACCGCGAGCGCGTGGTCGTGCTGGCGGGCGCGGCCGTCGATGTCGAGGTCGACGAGGCGCAGGGCGACATCCAGGTGACCTTTCCCGGCAAGGGCGGCGGCGCCGGCGAGCTGCGCATGGTGCGCAGCGCCTGGAAGCCGGGCGAGCCGGTCTGGCACGGCCTGGTCGACGGCGAGGCGGCGAGCGTGCTGGCGCGGCCGATCCTCAACGGCATCGCCCTGTCGCATCGCGGCTTCAGCGCCGAGGCGCGGGTCTACACCCGCCGCGAGGCCGAGCTCGCCCGCCTGATGCCGGTCAAGCTCGCCGCCGACAGCGGCCGGGCGCTGCTCTGCCCGATGCCCGGCCTGGTGCGTTCGATCGACGTGGTCGTCGGCCAGGCCATCAAGGCCGGCGAGACGCTCTGCGTGGTCGAGGCGATGAAGATGGAGAACGTGCTGCGCGCCGAGCGTGACGCCACCGTCAAGACCATCCGTGCCAAGCCCGGCGACAGCCTGGCGGTGGACGCGGTGATCATGGAATTCGCCTGAGGGGGATTGCCGGGGGAACCCGGCCCAGACGCGGGCGCGTGCCAAGTCGCACACGCCCGCGTCTGGGCCGGTTGCGGGCGCGAAGCGCGAAATGCGATAGGGCGGGACCGTCCGCACGCGCTGCGAGCCTTGGGGGGCTGGGCCGCGGCGGATCCGCGCGAGGGCTCGACTTGGACATTCTGCAGCAGATCTTCACCTGGGACGCCGTGCCGGGCCACGTCGCCTACGCCATCATCGCCGTCTCCTATCTCCTCACCAGCATCTTCTGGCTGCGGGTCGCCGCGGTCGTCGGCATCGCCTTCGAGATCTGCTATTTCCTCCTCAGCGGCTCGCTGGTGTGGACCAGCATCGTCTGGGACAGCGCCTTCATCCTCATCAACCTGGTCCAGGTCGGGCGGCTCTTGCGAGACCGGCTCAGCCTCGACCTCACCGCCGACCAGCGCGCCTTCCTGGCGCCGATCGTCGGGCAGCTCGACAAGGCGCAGATCGCCCAGCTCCTGCGCACGGCGCAATGGCGCGAGCTTGCCGCCGGCGCCGTGCTGACGGTCGAGGAGCAGCCGGTGGCCGACCTCACCTTCGTCTGCGAAGGGCGGACCGAGGTCGCCGTCAAGGGCCAGGTGGTCGCCCATGTCGGGCCGGGCGCCTTCATCGGCGACGTCTCCTTCACGACAGGCGTCGCCGCCACCGCCACCGTGGTGGTGGACGAGCCGGCGCGCGTGCTCGCCTTCGACCAGGAGAAGCTGCACGCGCTGTGCAAGCGCGACCAGCAGATCGCCTCGGCGCTGTACAGGCGCATCGGCGGCGGCCTCGCCGACAAGATGCGGATGACGACCGGCCGGCTCTGAGCGCGGCAAGCCGGCGTTAACCATCGCGGCGTCATCATCGTGCCATGAGCCGCTTCGCCGCCGCCCTCAAGGACATGCTGGACCTCCTGGTCCTGCCCTCGGGCGCGATCGGACGCTCGGCCTTCGCCTCCGGCGCCGCCGCGCTCTGTCTCGCCGCCGTGCTGCTCGACCGGGTGGTGGCCTGGCTGGCCGATCCCGGCGGCATCGTCCCGTTCCTGTTCATGATCCTGGTCGCCTGGTCGGCCGGCTGCCTGTCGCGCAAGCGCCTGCACGACCTCGGCTGGTCGGGCCTGGCGATCGCCGCCTTCCTCGCCGCCTATATCGTCATCGTCGTCGGCTCGCCCTTCGTCCTGGCCGTGCCGCCGCCGGGCAGCTGGGAGCACGCCCTCCTGATGGCGGTCCTGTTCGCCGGCCCGATGATCGGCTGGTTCGGCTGGCTGGTGGCGGCGCCGGGCGAGGCCGCCCGCGGCCAGACCCGGGCCGCCGGCGACCCGAGCCGGGCCGCCGGCGTCACCGCGCCGGTGTAGCGACGGTCGGCCCGAAGATCGGCTCGAAGGCCTCGCGCAGCGCCTCGTCGGCATCCCGCATGGTCACGGGCAGGCCGAGGTCGACCAGGCTGGTGACGCCGTGGTCGCGGACCCCGCACGGCACGATGCCGGAGAAATGCTCGAGGTCCGGCTCGACATTGAGGGCGATGCCGTGGAACGACACCCATTTGCGCATGCGGATGCCGATGGCGGCGATCTTGTCCTCGGCCCCGGCGCCGCGCTCGGGCCGCCGCACCCAGACGCCGACGCGCTCCTCCCGCCGCTCGCCGCGCACGTGAAAGGCCCACAGCGTTGATATCAGCCAGGCTTCCAGCGCCGAGACGAAGGCGCGCACATCCTCGCGCCGGCGCTTGAGGTCGAGCATGACATAGGCGACGCGCTGGCCCGGCCCATGATAGGTGAACTGGCCCCCGCGTCCGGTCCAGTGCACGGGGAATCGGTCGGGCGCCACCAGGTCCTCGCTGCGCGCCGAGGTGCCGGCGGTGTAGAGCGGGGGATGCTCCACCAGCCAGACGCGCTCGGCCGCTTCGCCCGCCGCGATCAGCGCCACCCGCGCCTCCATCTCCGCCACGGCGGCCTCGTAGGGCGTGCGACCCTCGGCGACGACCCATTCCACCGGGGGCGAGCCGGGCGGCGGAGCGAAGGCGGTCTCGATCAGGTCGCGCGCGTTAACCAACGGTTCACCATAAGATGCTGACGTGCGCGTGGAGCGGCCGGCCTGCCCGGTGCCACGGCCCGTTCCGCCGCCCGGGTCCCGGGCGCGTTCGGCGCTCCCGCGCGACGAATCGCGCCGGAGCCCGGACGAGATGTAATGCCGGCGATCAGGATTGCCATGCCCGTTCTCGACGACGTGCCGCTCGAAGTCTCCGTGGTGCTGGGGGAGACCACCATGCCGATCCACCAGCTCTTGCGCATGGGCCGCGGCGCGGTGATCGAGCTCAACCAGAGCGAGGACGACGACGTGATGATTCTCGCCAACAACCTGCCCGTGGCCCGCGGCAAGGTCTCGGTCTACGGCAGCCGCATCGCCATCGAGGTGCGCGAATTGATCCGCAAGCCCAGCATCGTCGCCCAGATCTGAGCGTGGCGCAGCGAGTTCGCCTCCCGGGTGTTTTCGACCTTGTCGGCCCGGTATCGATCTGTTAGACGATGCGCCGCTTCGCCGGGCAGGCCCGAGTTGCGAAGGCGGTCATGGCGGAATTGGTAGACGCGCTAGCTTGAGGTGCTAGTCCCGCAAGGGGTGGAGGTTCGAGTCCTCTTGACCGCACCAGATTTGAGCGACTGCTCCGGAACGGCGGCCCCAGTGGCCGCCGTTTTGCCATGCGGACCGTCTCAGCCGCCGGCGCCCTTGGCGCTCGAGCGCAGGATCCGCTCGGTCTCCGAGGTCCATCCCGCCGGCGCCGGCCGGGTCTCGAGCGGCCCCGGGCCCGGCACCAGGTGGACGATGCGGTAGCCCTTCTCCTTCAGCGCCCTGAGGAAGCGCGGCAGCATCGCCACGGTGCGCGGCTGGATGTCGTGCAGGAGCACGATGCCGCCCTTCGAGCGGTCGAGGCGGGCGAGCAGCCGGGCGAGCTCCTGGTCCGGCGTCATCGGCTCCCAGTCGCCAGCCCACAGGTCGGCGCCGAAGACGACGATGTCGCGGCTGGCGAGCCAGGAATCGAGCGCCGGCGAATCGGCAAAGCCGGGAAAGCGGAAGAACGGGGCGCGCGGCTCGTTCCAGGCGTCGCCGTAGACCGCCTCGTCGACGGCCTGGAAGCCCTTGTCGATATTGGCCTGCGCCGCCGCCACGCCGAGATGGCGCATGTTGGGATGCGTCATCGAATGATAGGCGACGGTGTGCCCCTCCTGCAGCACCCTGGCGGCCAGGCGCGGCGCCGCCGCCGCGTTGCGGCCGATCATGAAGAAGGTCGCCTTGACGCATTCGGCGTCCAGCGCCGCCAGCACGCGCTCGGTCTTGCCCGGCATCGGCCCGTCGTCGAAGGTCAGCACCACCTCGCCCGGGGCGAGCGGCAGGGTCCGCGGATAGGTCTTCAGCCCCACCGCGCCGCCGCCGAGCGTGCCGACCCGCAGGGTGCGCGAGACGCCGAGGGCGTCGGGACCGCAGGCGAGGGCGGGGCCGCTCAGCGCGGCGAGCACAAGGGCGAGGGCGATCGGTCTCATGGCGCTGCTCTGGCACGCGATTGCGCCTGCCGCATGGCGGCGTGCCCGGCCGCCCCTCAGGCCGAGGCTTCGTCGAGGCGGGTGAGGAGCTCGGCGGCGGCGGCCTCGATGTCGGCGACGATGGCGGTCCGCATCGCCGGCGGGTTGGCCATGCGCATCGCCTGCAGCATCTCGGCATGCTCGCGGTTGGAGACGGCGTAGTTGCCGCTGGCGTGCAGCAGGTGGAAATACGGGCTGATCTGCAGCCACAGGCTCTCGATCACGCCGAGCAGCACCTCGGAGCCGGCGGCGCGGTAGATCGCGAAGTGGAAGTTGCGGTTGGCGCGCAGATAGCCCTTGACGTCGCCGGTGGCGGCCGTGGCCGAGAGGGTGGCGAACTCGCCCTCGAGATAGGCGAGCTCGGCCGGCGCCGTCTGGCCCGCCGCCCATTCGCCCGCCAGGCCCTCCACAGCCATGCGCACGTGCTGCAGGTCGAGCAGGCGCTCGCGCGTCAGGCGCGGAATGCCGATCGACCGGCCGGAGATAACGGTGAGCGCCCTGGCGGCGGTGAGGCGCTGCAGCGCCTCGCGCACCGGCATGGCGCTGACCCCGAAGGCGTCCGACACCGCCTGGATGGTGACGGTCTGCCCGGGTGCGATCTCGCCGTTGAGGATGAGGTCGGACAGCCGCCGATAGACCTGGTCCTGGAGGGTGGCCTTGGGAACGAGGCTGACGGGAAGGGCGAGCGGCTTCGGCACGGAACGGCAATCCGGTTGCGACCGCTCATCAATGCACCGCGGCGCAGTCGCGATCAATCGCCGCGGCGTGGCTTGCGATCTTCGATTATTGATCTATGATCAAATGCAAGTGGTCAAGGAACCACGTGCAGGCGCCCAGGGCGCCGGAGGAAACGGGAGGACTGTCCATGGGATTCTGGTCGACGATGCGTCGCGGCCTCGGCGCGGCCGTGCTGGCGGGCGCTGCGGCTCTGGCGCCCGACCCCGCCGCCGCGGCGGGCAAGTTCAAGATCTTCCTGAGCATGAGCTATATCGGCAATGACTGGCAGGCCGAGGCCGCCAACATGGTCAAGGCCATGGCGGCGCATGCCTCGATGGCCGACAAGGTCGACCTGCAGGTGCAGGTGGCGGGCCCCAACGCCCAGCGCCAGATCCAGCAGATCAACGCCATGGTCCAGGCCGGCGCCCAGGCGATCGTCGTCTATCCCATCTCGCCGACCGCCCTCAACGCGGCGGTGAAGAACGCCTGCGCCAAGGGCGTGGTCATCATCGCCTATGACGCGGCCATCACCGAGCCCTGCGCCTACAACGTCACCATCGATCAGGAGGAGGCCGGGCGCGTCACCGCCGACTGGCTGGCCAAGACGCTCGACGGCAAGGGCAATATCGTGATGATCACCGGCGTGCCCGGCACCTCGGTCGACACGCTGCGCACCAAGGCCGCCAGGGAAGTCTTCGCCAAGTATCCCGGCATCAAGGTCGTGGCCGAAGCGGTCGGCATGTGGAGCCAGGCGGTGGCCCGCACCGAGCTCTCCAAGATCCTGGCGACCCGCAACTGGGACCAGATCGACGGGCTGTGGATGCAGGTCGGCTGCTACACCGCCAACTCCATGCAGATCGAGGCCGGCAAGCAGGTGAAGGACCTGAAGCCTTGCGCCGGCGAAGGCTCCAATGGCGGGCGCGTGCAGATGCTCCCCGCCGGCACCGAGGTGGAGGGCGCCAACGCCACCTACACCCCGATGGGCGCCCCGCGCATCTCCTATGCCTCGCCGCCCTATTCCGGGGCGCTGGCCCTGAAGCTGGCGGTCGAGAAGCTGGAGGGCAAGGACATTCCCAAGCTCACCACGCTGCCGCTGCCGCTGGTGCGCAACGACACCATCAAGCTGTGCCAGGAGGGCACTTGGGCCGAGATGAAGGCCGGCTGCAACGCCTTCAAGCCGTCGATCGTGCCCAACCCCGGCTGGTTCGCCTCGATCTTCTCCGAGCAGACCCCCGAGATCGGCCTCAACGCCGCGCTGGTGGGCCAGCCGGAGAATTGAGGGGCGCCGATTACAGGCACAGGCGCGAGTTTGGCCAAGCCCCTCCCCCTTGCGGAGAGGGGTACGGGGTGGGGGTCGTTGGCGTAGGGCTCGCCCTATCCTGGGGGACCCCCATCTCTCACTCCTCCCCGCAAGGGGGAGGAGAGCGGTCGGCGGCGCGCCTCATACGATTCATCGTCGAGAGTCCGGATCCGCTCGCTTGCCGTCCATCGCCTCCCAGCCCGCCGTCGCCGTCGACCATGTCCGCAAGGCCTATGGCGCCACCGTCGCGCTCGACGATGTCGGCTTCGCCATCGAGGCCGGCTCGGTCCATGCCCTGCTCGGCGAGAACGGCGCCGGCAAGTCGACGCTGGTCAAGCTGCTCTCCGGCCTGGTCGAGCCGGACACCGGCGGCTTCCGCGTCTTCGGCGCGCCGGCGGCTTTGACCAGCCCGCGCGCGGCCCATGCCCACGGCATCCAGACCGCGTTCCAGGAGATGACGCTGGTCAAGAGCATGACCGTGCTCGACAACATGCTGATGCCCTATGCGCCGATGAACGGCCTCGGCCTGGTGCGGCGCCGGCACGCCGCCCGCCTGGTGGAGGAGCACTTCGCCACCATCGGCCTCGAGCACATCGACCCCGACGAGGAGGTCGGCGATCTCGATCTCGCCGTGCAGCAGAAGATCGAGGTCGCGCGCGCCCTGTTCCGCCGCCCAAAAATCCTGCTGCTGGACGAGCCGACCTCGACGCTCTCCGGCCGCGACGTCGACTGGCTCGGCGCCCTCATCGCCCGCGAGCGGGCCGAGGGCACCACCCTCGTCTTCATCTCGCATCGCCTGCGCGAGGTGCGCGACTTCTGCGACCGCGTCACCGTGCTGCGCAACGGCCGCCATATCGTCACCGGCGCGGTGAGCGAGCACAGCGACGCCGAGATCATCGGCATGATCGCCGGGCGCTCGCTGGCGCACGCCTTCCCGCCCCGGGCGGCGGCGGGCCGGGCGCTCGGCCCGGAAGTGCTCCGGGCCGACGGCGTCGGCACCGCGGGCAAGCTGGCGCAGGCCTCCTTCCGCCTGCATGCCGGCGAGATCCTCGGCGTCGCCGGCCTGCAGGGCATGGGTCAGCTCGACCTCTTCCTCGCCTGCTTCGGCATGGCCGAGATCGTCCGCGGCGGCCTCGCCGTCGACGGCCGGCCGACGGCGATCCTCGGCCCGCGCGAGGCGGTGCGGGCCGAGATCGGCATCAGCCTGGTGCCGGAGGACCGCAAGAGCGAGGCGCTGTTTCTCAAGCTCGGCGGCGGCCACAATGCCTCGCTGCCGGTGATCGAGCGCTTCACCCGTTTCGGCCTGATCGACGGCGCCGCCGAGCAAGCCGCCGTCGGCCGCGTCTTCGACCGGGTCGAGGTCGACCGCCGGGCGCTGTGGACGCGGGTTTCCGCCTTCTCCGGCGGCAACCAGCAGAAGATCGCCATCGCCAAATGGCTGCTGGCGCAGAGCCGCTGCCTCCTGCTCTACGACCCGACCCGCGGCATCGACGTCGGCACCAAGAACGAGCTCTACCGCCTGATCCGCGCCTTCGCCGATGCCGGCGGCGCGGTGCTGTTCTATTCCACCGAGATCCCCGAGATCGTCCATCTCGCCGACCGCGCCATCGTCTTCTATGGCGGGCGTGTCGCCGCCGAGATCGACGGCGCCGCCCTCAGCGAGGCGGCGATCCTGGCCGCCGCGCTCGGCTCGCTCGAGCCGGGGAGGGCGGCATGAGCGCGGCCGTGCTCGAGGCCCCCGCCGCGGCGACCGCCCGGGCCCGCCGCCTGCGCCTCGGCCTGGCGCGCCGGCGCGGGCTCGTCCTGGCGATCGCCGTGTTCTTCGTGCTGCTCGGCATCATCGCCATGGTGAGCGCGGCGCCGCTCGCCTATTACGACCTCTCGCAGATGGCCACCAACGGCGCGACGCTGGCGATCGCCGCCGCCGGCCAGACCCTGGTCATCCTCTCCGGCGGCTTCGACCTCTCGGCCGGCGCGGTGGTGTCGCTGGTCAACGTCGTGCTCGCCCGCTTCATGCCGGACCTCGGCCTGCCCGTGCCGGTGTGGATCGCCGTCGGCGTCGGCATCGGCTGCCTGACCGGCGCGTTCAACGCCGTGTTCATCGCCCTCCTGCGGCTGCAGCCGATCGTGGTGACGCTCTCCACCATGTTCATCCTGCAGGGCCTGACCCTCCTGGTCATGGACAAGCCGGGCGGGGCGGTCGACACCGGGCTCTCCGACCTCTTCATCGGCGATGCCGTGCCGAACCTCCTGCCGATCCCGGTGGTGCTGCTCGCCGTCCTGCTCCTGCTCTGGCTCTGGCTGAAGCGCAGCCGCTTCGGCATCGCCCTCTACGCCGTCGGCGGCGATGCCGAGGCGGCGCGGGCCACCGGCGTGCGCACCCGCCTGACCCTGTTCCTGACCTACGTCGCGGCCGGCGGCTGCTACGGCCTCGCCGGCGTGTTCATCAGTGCCCAGACCGGCTCGGGCGACCCGCTGGTCGGCAACCCGATGCTGCTGCAGATCTTCGCGGCTGTCGTGGTCGGCGGCACCGCGCTCGGCGGCGGGCGCGGCGGCCCGCTCGGCTCGGTGTTCGGCGCCTATATCCTGATGATGGTGGTCAATATCCTGCTGGTGCTCAACGTCTCGGCCTATTTCTCCACCATCGCCGAGGGCACGATCCTGATCCTCGCCGTGCTCGGCGCCTCGATAAGCCGGCGCTCGCGCCTCGCCGCGGCGCTGCGGGCCGCGCTCGCCTGGATGCGCGCCCGCCGCGCCGGGCTCCTGCCGGCCCAGCGCCGCGGCGAGGCGCCCCGGCTGGTGCTGCCGGATACGGGCGCCGCCCGGGCGCCGGCGGCCGAGCCCCCCTTCCGCGTCCGCCACGCCGAGGCGCTGCGCTTTGCCCTGCCGGCCTATGCCTGCTTCCTCGCCGTGCTCGTCGCCACCGAGCTGGCGCTCGGCCACACCCTGACCAGCTGGAGCTACTACAACTCGCTGATCGTGCTCTCCTCCTTCCTCGCCGTGCTGGCGCTGGGGCAGGGCACGGTGATCCTCACCGGCGGCCTCGACCTCTCCGTGCCCTGGACCATCGGCCTGTGCGGCATCCTGCTCGCCGGCATGGTCAAGGGCTCGGACGGCGCGCTGCTCTATGCGCTGCCGCTGGTGCTGGCCGCTGGCTGCCTGATCGGCTTCCTCAACGGCGTCGGCGTGGTGGTGCTCGGCCTGTCGCCGATCGTGGTGACGCTCGCCGCCAACGGCATCCTGCAGGGGCTGGCGCTGATCTATTCCAACGGCACGCCGGACGGCTTCGCCTCGCCCCTGCTGCGCGAGTTCATGACCGGCCGCGTGCTCGGCATCGCGCCGGTCGTGCCTTTCCTGGCGCTCTTCGTGACGGCGGCCGTGCTGCTGCTCGGCCGCACCGCCTTCGGCCGGCGGGTCTACGGCATCGGCAACGGCGAGCGCGTGGCGGCCCTGTCGGGCATCGCGGTCGGCCCGACCATCGTCAAGGTCTACATGCTCTCCGGCCTGTGCTCGGCCCTGGTCGGCGTGCTGCTCACCGGCTTCTCCGGCCAGGCGAGCCTGGGCATGGGCGACGACTACCTCCTGCCTTCGATCGCGGTCGTGGTGGTCGGCGGCGCGCTGATCACCGGCGGCCGCGGCCATTATCTCGGCATGCTCGGCGGCGTCTTCCTGCTCACCGCGCTGCAGACCCTGCTGGCGGGCACGACGCTGCCCTACGCGATCCGCGCCATCCTCTTCGGCCTCGTCGTCCTCGGCGCCGTCATGGCGCTGCGGGAGCGGCGGGCCTGACCCCGACGGAGCCGCCCCATGTCTTCCTCTTCAACCTCTTCCTCTTCAGCTTCCTCCTCCCCCTTCGGCGCCGATGCGGCGGCGGGCCTGCGCGTGCTGGTCACCGCCGGCGCGTCCGGCATCGGCCGGGCCATCGCCGACGCCCTGATCGCCCATGGCGCGCGCGTGCATGTCTGCGACGTCGAGGAGCGCTTCCTCGCCGACTACCGCGCCGCCCATGGCGAGGCCGGTGCCACCCGCGCCGACGTCGCCAGCGAGGCCGATGTCGAGCGTCTGTTCGCCGAAGTGGGGCGCCATCTCGGCGGGCTCGACGTGCTGGTCAACAATGCCGGCATCGCCGGGCCCACCGGCGGCGTCGAGGCGATCGCGCCGGCGGACTGGCGCCGCACCATCGACGTCTGCCTCACCGGCCAGTTCCTCTGCACCCACCATGCCGTGCCGCTGCTGAAGGCGGCCGGGGGCGGGGCCATCGTCAACCTGTCCTCGGCCGCCGGCCGCTTCGGCTATGCCTTCCGCACCCCCTATTCCGCGGCGAAATGGGGCGTGATCGGCTTCACCCAGAGCCTCGCCAAGGAGCTCGGCCCCGCCGGCATCCGCGTCAACGCCATCCTGCCCGGCATCGTCGAGGGCCCGCGCATGACCGGCGTGATCCGCGACCGCGCCGCCCAGGTCGGCGTCTCCTACGAGGCGATGGAGGCGACCTATCTCGACAGCATCTCGCTGCGGCGCATGGTGACGGCAGAGGACGTGGCCGGCACGGTGCTGTTCCTCGTCTCGCCGGCCGGGCGCAACATTTCCGGGCAGTCGCTCGGCGTGTGCGGCAATGTCGAGCGGCTCTGAGCCCTCTTGTCCGAAGCGAGGTTGGTGATGGCGACGATCGGGATCGTTGGATCGGGATTCATCGGGCGGGCCTGGGCGATCAGCTTCGCCCGCGCCGGCCACGGCGTCCGCCTGTGGGACGCGGCGGCCGGGGCGCCGGCGGCGGCGCTCGCCTATATCGCCGCCATCCTGCCGGACCTCGCCGGGGCCGGCCTGCTCGACGGCGCCACGCCTGAGGCGGTGCTGGCCCGCATCACGGCCACAGGCACCCTGGCGGAGGCGGTCGCCGAGGCCGACCACGTGCAGGAGAACACGCCGGAGGTGCTGGAGACCAAGCGCGCCGTCTTCGCCGAGCTCGACGCCCTGGCCCAGCCCGGCGCGGTCATCGCCTCCTCGACCTCGGCGCTGCTGCCCTCGCGCTTCACCGATCACCTGAAGGGACGGGCGCGCTGCCTGGTGGTCCATCCCATCAACCCGCCCTACCTCATCCCGGCCGCCGAGGTGGTGCCGGCGCCCTGGACCGACGCCGCCGTGGTCGCGCGCACCGCGGCGCTGCTCGCCGCCGCCGGCCACGCGCCGATCGTGATGAAGCGCGAGATCGACGGCTTCGTCATGAACCGCCTGCAGGGCGCCCTCCTGGAGGAGGCCTTCCGCCTGGTCGCCGACGGCGTCGCCTCGGTCGAGGACGTCGATATCGGCATCCGCGACGGCCTCGCCCTGCGCTGGTCGTTCATGGGCCCGTTCGAGACCATCGACCTCAACGCGCCCGGCGGCGTGCGCGACTATGTCATTCGCTACCAGTCGATCTACGAGCGGATCTTTCCCTCCACCCAGCGCCGGGTCGACTGGGCCGGGCCGGTGATCGAGACGGTGGAAGCCGAGCGCCGCGCCCGCCTGCCGGCCGAGGGCCTCGCCGACCGCCAGGCCTGGCGCGACCGCAAGCTGATGGCGCTGGCCGCGCACAAGCGGCGGCAGGTAGACGGGTAGTACGAGTGGGCGAGATGGAGACCCGTATCGGATACGGCGCGACGCCTGCGTCTTCCCTCCCCCTTGCGGGGAGGGATAAAGGGTGGGGGTCGCAGGCGTAGAACTCGAGGCTTCAGGATGTCGACGCTCTTGGACGAACGGTGCGCCCTATCCTGATGGACCCCCACCCCTTACCCCTCCCCGCAAGGGGGAGGGGATCGGCCGGCGTCGCACTCGCACGAAGCTGGCCGATCACCGGAATGACGAGGAAGGACAACGCCATGGCCCCTTCGAGCCTCCCCACCGGCAAGGTCATCATCAGCTGCGCCGTCACCGGCGCCATCCACACCCCCTCCATGTCGCCGCATCTGCCGGTGACGCCGGACGAGATCGTCGCGGACGGGCTCAAGGCCGTGGAGGCGGGCGCCGCGATCCTGCACCTGCATGCGCGCGACCCCGACACCGGCCGGCCCGACCAGACGCCGGAGGCCTTCGGCCGCTTTCTCCAGCGCATCCGCCAGGGCACGAAGGCGGTGGTCAACATCACGACGGGCGGCAGCCCGTTCATGACCGTGCAGGAGCGCATCCTGCCGGCGCAGACCTACCGGCCGGAGCTCGCCTCCCTCAACATGGGCTCGATCAATTTCGGCCTGTTCCCGCTCCTGCAGAAATACACCGAGCTCAGGCACGACTGGGAGCGCCAGCACCTGGAGAACACGCGCGACCTGGTTTTCCGCAACTCGTTCAAGGACATCGAGTTCATCCTGAAGACGTTGCGCGATAACGGCACCCGCTTCGAGTTCGAGTGCTACGACATCGCCCATCTCTACAACCTCGCCCATTTCATCGACCGCGGCCTCATCGAGCCGCCCTTCTTCGTGCAGTCGGTGTTCGGCATCCTCGGCGGCATCGGCACGCATCCCGAGGACGTGATGCACATGAAGCGCACGGCCGACCGGCTCCTCGGCGACGCCTATCGCTGGTCGGTGCTCGGCGCCGGCGCCAGCCAGCTGCGCATCGCCGCCATGTCCGCTTCCATGGGGGGCCATGTCCGGGTCGGGCTGGAGGATTCGCTGTGGGCCGGCAAGGGCAAGCTCGCCACCGCCAGCGCCGAGCAGGTGACGATGGTGCGCGGCATCATCGAGGGCCTCGGCCTCGCCGTGGCGACGCCGGACGAAGCCCGCGCCCTGCTCGGGCTCAAGGGCGGCGACAAGGTCGCGTTCTGAAGGGAGGCGGCCATGCTGCGGATCGAACGCCTCGGCGACGCCCGGGACGAGCTCGGCGAAGGCCCGCTCTGGGATGGGACCGAGCAGCGCCTCTATTGGATCGACAGCCTCGGGCGCCGCATCCACGCCTGCGACGCCGATGGCGGCAATCGGCGGAGCTGGCCGGTGCCCGAGCATATCGGCTCGCTGGCCCTGCGGCAGGGCGGCGGCGCCGTGCTGGCCTTGCGCGACGGCTTCTACGGCTTCGACTTCGGCACCGGCGCGGCGGTGAAGCTCGCCGACCCCGATCCCGGCAAGCCGCGTATCCGCCTCAACGACGGCAAGGTCGACCGCCAGGGCCGCTTCGTCGCCGGCTACATGGACTATGAGGAGAGCGATCCCCTTTGCTCGCTGTTCCGCCTCGATCCCGGCGGCACGGTCGAGCGGCTGGAAGAGGGCATCGTCTGCTCCAACGGGCCGTGCTGGAGCCCGGACGGGCGCATCTTCTACTTCGCCGACACCTATACCAGGGACATCTGGGCCTATGACTACGACATCGGCACCGGCCGGGTGGCCAACCGCCGTGTCTTCGCCTCCTTCCCCGCCTGCGGGCTGAGGGGGCTGCCGGACGGCGCCACCGTCGATGCCGAGGGCTATGTCTGGAGCGTCTCGGTGTACGAGGGCAAGCTCGTGCGCTTCGCGCCGGACGGCCGGCTCGACCGCACCGTCGGCCTGCCGGTCGAGAGCGCCACCAGCCTGAGCTTCGGCGGCCCGGACCTCGACATCGCCTTCGTCACCTCGATGGCCCGGCAGGTGAAGGGCCAATGGCCGCGCGAGCGCGAGGCCGGCGGCCTGTTCGCGGTGCATGGCCTCGGCGTCCGCGGCCTTCCCGAGCCGCGCTTCGCCGGCTGACGACAGAACAACAGACGGAGGAAATCATGCGCATCGAAGTCCTGGTCGACGTCAAGACCATCCTCGGCGAGGGCCCGCTCTGGGACGTGGACGAGCAGCGCCTCTATTGGATCGACAGCTTCGGCTGCAACGTCTTCCGCGCCACCGCGGACGGGCGCGAAGTGCGGGCCTGGGACGTGCCGGCCAAGATCGGCTCCATGGCGCTGCGCCGCCAGGGCGGGGCGGTGCTGTCGCTGCAGACCGGCTTCCACTTCCTCGACTTCAAGTCCGGCGAGACCAGCCTGATCGTCGATCCCGAGCCGGACGATCCGACCACCCGGATCAACGACGGCAAGGTCGACAAGCGCGGCCGCTTCGTCGCCGGCTCGATGGACACGATGGAGGCGGGGCCGAACGGCGCGCTCTACCGCCTCGACCCCGACCTCAGCCTGCACAAGCTCGACGACGGCATCATCGTCTCCAACGGCCCGTGCTGGAGCCCGGATGGGCGCATCTTCTACTTCGCCGATTCCTGGTCGGGCGAGATCTGGGCCTACGACTACGACCAGGACACCGGCGCCGTCGCCAACCGGCGCACCTTCACGCGCATCGACCGGTCCACCGGCGGCGCGGCGGACGGCTCCACCGTCGATGCGGAGGGGTATCTGTGGAACGCGCAGGTCTATGACGGCAAGATCATCCGCTACGCCCCTGACGGCTCGGTCGACCGCGTCATCGACATGCCGGTGAAGAAAGTGACCAGCGTCATGTTCGGCGGCCCCGAGCTCGACATCCTGTTCGTCACCTCCATGGCCAAGCCGCCTTTGCCGCGCTTCCCCGGCGACGGCATGCTGCGCGGCAGCCTGTTCGCCATCCACGGGCTAGGAATCCGCGGCGTGCCGGAGATGCGGTTCGCGGGGTGAGCGGGAGTAAGGCACCCGACGCGCCACGCAAAAAGCCTTCCCCACGCAGCTGGCTGTTTGATTCACACATCGCAGCAATCGAGCGATCTATTCTGGATGGGCGTGTTACTCCCATGACCTGCGTGGGATGGCGTTGTGTGGCATCC